>JAFAGX010000315.1 GCA_019237515.1 Acidobacteriaceae bacterium | reverse complement strand
GCACGGAGAGCTTGTTGGCAACGTCCAGGTGGAAGGAGCTGAGTTGCGCGGCGCAAGCATTCGCAGCCCGCAAACCGAGATGCTGATTGATGAGATTCCAGTGTTGGCTGCGATGGCACCCTATACGCCTGTAGGGGTCGAGATTCGGGATGCGCGAGAGTTGCGGGTGAAAGAGTCGGATCGCATTTCGGCAATAGCGACAAATCTTCGGGCCATGGGCGCGACGCTGGAAGAATACGAAGACGGCCTAAAAATCCCGGGCATGCAACGGTTGCACGGGGCAGAAATCGATTCCTTCGGAGATCATCGTATTGCCATGGCGTTTGCGGTCGCAGCCCTGCGCGCGAACAGTGAGACGACGATCAAGGGAGCGGATGCAGCCGTGATTTCGTACCCGGGATTCTTTCAAGATTTAGACCGGTTGCTGGAACGCTGAAAGGGAGCTACTTCCGATGGAGGGGTCAGAAAATGAGACTGGCAATTATTCTTCTCGGATTGTGGGCGACAGGGTTCGTAACGGGAGCTGAACCGAATGACTCCGAAAACTCGAGTTCTTATTTCCGCGGAGTTTTTACATGCCTTCAAGGCGCTGGCGGACCAGGAACGCGCCTTATATTGACACATAAGCAAACCTGTCAGGGAGAAAGTCTCTACCCATCGGTTGAAATCGACATCCGACAAATAATGCCACACACTCCACAAGGCATTACGATTGGCCCCGATAACTGGGCGTTCAATTGCCCAAGTCCAAAGGAATCATGCACGCAGTTCACAGCTGGAAAAGTAGTGTTTGAGCATTTTGAGCAACCGGTGAAAAACAAGCCGGCACTCACGGACGGATATTTCGAACTGAGGTCTCGATCGACTACGGAACGCGGACACTTTAAGGTGGACTGTTTCCCCGCTTGCGCGTAGCTAAATGGAGATTTCATGATAAGGCGCTTTTGGCTTGCTCTCGCGCTCCTTACGTTGACACTCGTCGCATTGCCGATGGCCCAACAGCCGTCGTCGACGTCCACCGTCCAACAGCAAACTTCCGCCGCGGCTGTTTCACCCAGCCCGCAGTCACGAATCGTGACCGCCTATACCCTCCCGCCCGACCTCTACCAGAAGGCTCGCAACCTGAGCAAAATTCGCTTTCGCCTGGAACTAATCGGATTTGTCTACGGGATCGTTATGCTGTGGGTGATTTTGCATTTCAAGGTTGCACCCAAATATCGCGATTGGGCAGAACGATTCTCGCTTAATCGATTTCTTCAGAGCCTCGTCTTTGCGCCTCTGATCCTGCTAACCATCGCAATTCTGACCCTTCCGCTCGACATCTACGGCGAGTGGGTGGAAAAGCAATATGGGATTTCGATTCAAAGCTGGCCCTCATGGACTTGGGATTGGGTCAAAGCCGAAATCATCAGCCTCATCGTTGGAACGATTTTCATTTGGCTGCTCTATCTCGTGATTCGCCGCAGCCCGACGCGCTGGTGGTTTTATTTCTGGTTGATCTCGCTGCCCATCAGCGTGTTTCTATTCTTCATCGGGCCGTGGGTGATCGATCCGGTGTTCCACAAATTCGAACCGCTGCAGCAAAAAGATCCAGCGCTGACGGCAAACCTGGAGCAGATGGTGCAACGAGCCGGAGAGAATATTCCGCCTGAACGCATGTTCTGGATGGGAGCCGGCGAAAAAACTACCGATCTCAACGCGTACGTTACGGGTATCGGCGCCTCGAAGCGAATTGTGGTTTGGGACACGACGATCGCCAAAATGAATACCCCACAGATTGTTTTTGTCGCCGGACACGAAACCGGGCATTACGCACTGCAGCATATTCCCAAGGGTCTGGCACTGTTCGCGGTCCTATTCCTCGTGTTTTTCTACCTAGGCTACAGGTTGATGGGATGGGTGCTTCGGCGCTGGGGCGCCGGTTGGGCAATCCGCGATTTAGAGGACTGGGCCTCGCTGCCCGCGTTGATTCTACTGCTTTCGATTTTCTCGTTTGTGACCAACCCGGTGGCCAGCGGTTTTAGCCGTCACTTTGAGCATCAGGCGGATCAATATGGCCTGGAAGTCACCCACGGTTTGACTCCGGATTCGGGCCAGGTCGCGGCTCAATCCTTCCAGATTCTGGGTGAAGTGAGTTTGTCCGATCCAGACCCGAGCCCGCTGCAAGTCTTCCTCTTTTATAGTCATCCCAGCATCCCCGACCGCATTCGTTTCTGCCTGACCTATGATCCGTGGGCGAATGGCGGGCACGGGGAGTTTGTGAAGTAAATGCCGTGTCCCCTGCCAGTTGTGAGACAGTAGTCAGGTGACCGGCGTCGCCACGGCAAAGCGGCCCAAATCCCGAAGCCAGCGCCGCATCCGGATTGTTGCGAGCGTAACCCTCGCGGGGCTGATTGTGCTGTCCGCAATTCTTTACAGTTGGTTCGGTGGGGGCAGAGAACGATTGCTCTTGCTGCTGCAGCCGGGCTTCACCGTCACCGCCATCGATCGCGAAGCGCAGACGCTGAAATTGTCGCGAATACAAGAAAGCTTCGTGGTCAGCTGCGGAAATCACTGCGATGCTTTCGAAATCGGCAAACGTTATTCCATGACCCATCGCGGAGCCGCGTTGGAACTCACGAGAAGAGGGGAAAAGATTGTGTTACCGATTTTGCGGGAGCATTACGAATTTGAGACCCCTCCCGGCGGGCACGGATGAGCTTGGCGCGGCCGTTGGGCCGCGCCACTTTTCGCGTCAGATATGCTCGGTCTTGCTGTCGTATTTGACCAATCCGTTGTTCTGGTTCTGCCGCTCGACATCCTGATTGGTGTATGTTCTTGCCGCGTGCTGAGGTGTACTACGCTCGGCCATAAGCTGGGCGACGCTTTCGCGGCTCCCCCGAGGCGTAGAAATGAAGTCGAACGCCTGCTCTCTCTCGCCTTCCCTGCGGCGTATCGGATGCGGCGGTGGTGCTGCTGCATAAGGCACCGACGATCCAAGCTCCGCTTCGGTCTGCCCGTACCAGGTGGGCTGACTGTAAACCGGCGCCGGCGGTTGACCCACAAATTCTTCGGACAAAGTCGAATTCGTTGCGCCCGCCACCATGCCAAACGCGGAGTTGCTCGCGCCGGCGGCCCACGGCGAAACAGTGGATAGACTTACTTCAGGAGTAGTGATCAACGGCACATAAGGCCCGTACGATGGCACCCAGTTGCTGGCATATCCGCCCATGACCGTTGCCTGGCCGACCGCCAATCCGCA
>JAFAGX010000294.1 GCA_019237515.1 Acidobacteriaceae bacterium | reverse complement strand
AAATCGCTGCGAGTTTCGCCGGTGGCGCGCTGCAGGTTGCGCAATTCACCGTTCGCAAAATCGGCGAGGAAGATATGGAAATGGCCCTTGTATGAAGTCGAGACAAAAGCGATGCGTTTGCCATCCGGCGAGAATCGCGGCTCGACATTAACGGCGTCATTAGAAGTCAGTTGGCGCGATTGACGGGAGTTGAGATCGAGCACCCAGAGTTCGATGGCATCTTTGTTGTAGGACGAATAGAGCACCCAGCGGCCATCCGGCGAGACGTCAGGCTGGTAGTCATATCCCGGGCCGGCGGTCAACTGCTCGGCGGTGGTGGAATTTAAGTTCTGCTTCCATAACGAGCCCGCCATCGAGTACACGAGAGAATGGGAATCCGGCATCCATGCTGCCGAGCTTGGGCCCGTGGTCAGTTGGGGCAGATACATTTCGCGGTAGTAGTAGGGATGCGGCAAATCGATCTGCTTCAAAACAAGTTCGCGCTGGGCGAGGAGCGGCATCGGTAAGAGGAAATACAGTAGTGGCATCAGGCGCGCTGGAAAGCGAGTTTTCAGCATGAATCGCGGATTATATCGAACTGCCAGGCAGCTTGGCTGCGCCTAATCTACCTTGCAACAATTGGCAGTACGACACGGGAGGGGTGCTGGCGATCGGCGTAGATGGAGATGGTTGCACTCTGCAATTTTGCGGAGGTTGCTTCGGAGTCGCCGTTCTGAGGGTTGCGGGAAAAGTTGGGAAAAAATGTTGCCGAAACCTGCAGGCGAATCCGATGGCCCTTAGCGAAGACGTTACTGGTTATCAGATCATTGAGATGGATTTCGTAAATCTTGCCGGGATCGAGGAGTTGACGGCCGTGAGCCATCTCGCGGTAACTGGCCCGCTGGACATCTAAGCCGGGACTCATCAGGTTGAAAGCAGTGCCATCCGGCGCGACATCCAAGAGACGCGTCCAGAGATCAACGTCGCGGCAGTTGCAGGCCAGAAAAATGTCGGCATGAATCGGGCCGGTGACTTCGACATCGTGCTCAAGCGGGGCCGAGTCGAACGTAAGTACATCTTTGCGATCGGACAATTTGCGGTAATCGTGAGCTCCAGATGTGGTGTAAGGGTTTTTTACAGGATTCGCCGGATCGGAGATAAATGAGACCAAGTGAGATTGCTCTTTGGACGGGTCGGTGGAAAGCAGCTTTGAAGCAGCGTCCTGGAGGTAATAAGAGGTCGGCTGCGCCGCAGGCGGCCAGGTTTGGGCTTCACGCCATTGATTCGCTCCCATAATGAAGTAGCGCACCGGGGCTTCGTGTTCCACGCCGTTCTGTTGGCCACGGAGGTAGTGATCCATCCAGCGCAGAACAACATCGTCATAATCGATCACAGCAGCCGGGCCGAAGCTACGCTCACCGGAGTGCGGGCTGTGGGTGGAATCGACTCCGTGGACCCAAGGGCCAAGTAGCAGATGGGTGCGAGGTTCGGCCTGTCCAGTTCGGGATTTCAGGAGACCGAGAAAATTCGTTGTCGCGCCCTCAGGTCCGTAGTTGTCGTCGTACCACGCGGAGAGGTTGAGCACGGCGGCATGAACACGATCATATTTATTGCGCAGTTCACACCAATCCCACCAGGGATCTTCGGGTGGGTGGCTGAGCCAGTCGAAATAATACGGAGCGACAGCGCGTAACTCGTCCAGTTGATTCAGCGACACAACACCCAACATTTTCGGGCCGAACCGAGGCCACGCTGCGACAGCTTCTTCATACGTCTTCGGACCGGGAAGATTCTTTTTGACGCGAACATCTGGGGCAATGTTGACCCAGATCCATTCAATCCAGGAAAGATCCCAGAGACCATGCGCGTAGAAGAAGTTCTGTGGAGTGGAAAAGGTCATGGCTGGAACCATCGCCTTGAGATGAGGAGGGCTTTCGACTGCCGCAAGCCACTGCACAGCGCCGGGGTAGGACAAACCGAATGTGCCGATGTCACCGGTCGACCATGGTTGTGTCGCCGCCCATTCGATCGTGTCATAGCCATCGCGACCTTCATGCTGATAAGGGGTGAACTCGCCATCAGAAGCGTAGCGCCCACGGACATCCTGCACGACGACCACGTAATTACGCTCAACAGCTTTGCGGAAGGTGGTGTATTCGCGAAGTGCGAATTCTTTGCCATACGGCGTGCGGTAGACGAGCACCGGGAAGCGGCCGGCGACAGCTGGACGCAAGATGTCTGCGCGAAGTCGAACGCCGTCGCGCATAGGGATGGCGACATCTCTATCGAGAAGTTGTGGAGGTTCGCTCGCGTGACCAGCTGGAGGATGAAACAGTATGGCGACCATGCCGAAGAGAAGCCAACCGCGATGCATAGGAATTGCGTAGGCTAACACCCGGCCAGCGAGTCTAACAAGGGTTCTTGAAAATCGGTACTGACTCAGTTTGATTCTCTCAGGTTAGCGTCATCGCATTTGTGCCGCCAGATTCCTGGCCGCGCTGGTGAAAGCGCCGGGCTTCGGAATGACCCTTCTAGAGTGGGATGAGTCGCAGCCGGTTAGAAAGGTTTCTGCTATCGTATGTGCGCATGAGGCGTGCGACCATCATTCTGGCGCTCGCGTTGGTGGGCGTCGCCGCAGCGGCTGCCGCCGGTCAATCTCTTGGAATCTTCCATGTTTCACAAGGTGTGCTGGCTGGCACTCGCTGGATCGTGCTCGCTTCCCTGATCGTTTACGGATGTGTCAGTTCCTCGCTCACCACCTGGATCATTCTTGGAATGCTGCTTGGAGGGGAGATTGGACATGATTTTCCCGCATTCGCGTTGAATTTGCGCCTGCTGGCACAAATTTTCCTTCGCCTGATCAAGGTCATTATTGCCCCGCTGTTGTTTGCAACGCTGGTCAGCGGAATTGCCGGGCACGCTGATTTGAAGAAGGTCGGGCGCATGGGTGTGAAATCGCTGGTTTACTTCGAACTGGTGACAACAGTCGCATTGTTCATCGGATTAGCGGCAATCAACCTCAGCAAAGCAGGTGTTGGGGCGCAAATTCCCGCCGCAGCTACGGAATCGATCAGGGCAGAAAAAATGTCGGCTGCGGAAACCGTGCTGCACGTATTTCCGGAAAACATCGCCAAGTCGGTCGCGGAAAACCAGATTTTGCAGGTCGTGGTTTTCAGCATCCTGTTTGGAATCGCTTTGGCGATGGTTAAGAATCCTGACAAGCGGCGGCCGATGGTGACGTTCACGGAGAGCCTAACCGAGGCGATGTTCAAATTCACCAACATCGTGATGCTGTTTGCTCCGGTGGGCGTGCTGGGCGCGGTTGCGTATACGGTGGCATCGAGTGGTGCGGGACTGCTCGGGAGCTTGGCGAAGTTGCTGCTCAGCCTGTACGCGGCGTTGTTGGTTTTTCTAATTGTTGTGTTGCTGCCAATTGCGTGGATCGCGAAAATCCCGGTCTGGCCTTTCATTCGCGCGATCGCGGAACCGACTTCGATCGCGTTTGGGACAGCGAGTTCAGAGGCAGCGCTGCCGCCAGCGATGGAGCAAATGGAGGCGTTCGGCGTGCCTCGGCCGATTGTCGCGTTTGTCATGCCTACCGGATACAGCTTCAATCTTGCCGGCTCGACGCTCTACCTATCCCTGGCAGCAATGTTCGTAGCGCAGGCGTCGGGGATGCACTTGAGCTTCGGTCGCCAGCTCTACATCATGCTCGTTCTGATGCTGACCAGCAAAGGCGTGGCAGGAGTTTCGCGCGCGGCCATTGTGATTTTGTTAGCTACGGCGGCGACGGTCGGACTACCAAGCGAACCGATTTTCATTTTGTTAGGTATTGATCAATTTATGGACATGGGGCGAACTGCGGTAAATGTGATTGGCAATTGCCTGGCAACGGTGGTGATCGCAAGGTGGGAAGGGGAATTTCGTGAACGCGGCACATCGACTGTCGCGCTGCACGCTGCCACGGAATGACATTGTTTTTCCAAGAGCATGTTATTCGTCAACGTTAAGGCGGAGAGCAAGTGTGTTTTTGTGGCCGGGGGGACCGGCTATCTGGGCCGTCCGCTGATTGCGGATCTGTTGGGCCGCGGCCATTCGGTACGCGCTCTGGTGCGCGCCAGCTCAGAGCACAAAGTTCCTGTGGGTTGTGCGCGAATTTCTGGTAGCCCCCTGGACCGCACTTCGTACCAGCAGCAAATCGCGCCGGCAGACACGTTTGTTCATTTGGTAGGGGTGGCACATCCCAGCCCGTCGAAAGCAGCAGAATTTCGCTCCGTTGACTTCAAATCCGCATGTGAGTCGATCTCTGCTGCGGCGGAGGCGGGAATCCAGCATTTTGTCTATGTGAGCGTGGCGCATCCTGCACCGGTGATGAGGGCCTACGTTGCTGTACGAAGTGAGTGCGAGGAAATTTTTCGAGCCAGCGGCATGAACGCGACGATTTTGCGGCCCTGGTATGTGCTGGGACCGGGACACCGGTGGCCGTACGCCTTGTTACCAATGTACTGGCTGGCAGAGCGGCTTCCGGGTACCCGGGATGGCGCCCGGCGACTGGGCCTGGTAACACGGAAACAAATGTGCCAAGCGTTGCTCAGGGCGATCGAAACTCCTGCTCGAGGTATACGCATCGTGGAAGTGCCCGAAATACGCGGCTCCGGCGCAAGTTAAGATACGCTTGTTACTGATACTCCTCGGAACAATTCTCGCCGTTCGTCCTCCGTCCTTCGCCGTTCGTCCTCCGTCCCTCGCCGTTCGCAAGAGTCGCGCCAATAGCCAACGACCAATGACGAACGGCCGATTTTAGACGAAGGTAATGGTGTGAATA
>JAFAGX010000247.1 GCA_019237515.1 Acidobacteriaceae bacterium | reverse complement strand
TCTTCAAAATACGATTATCGAGCAGGACGAGCAGGCCCCGGTCATGCAACGAGCGGATCAGCCGTCCAAAGCCCTGTTTCAACGTGATGACCGCGGCCGGTACCTGATATTGAAAGAATGCATTTCCGCCCTCCGCGTCGATAGCTTTGACGCGCGCAGCAACCACCGGATCGCTGGGTACGGCGAAGGGCAAACGATCGATAATTACGCAACTGAGTTGCTCGCCCTGGACATCGACGCCCTGCCAAAACGATGAGGTGGCAAAGAGCACCGCATTTGGTGTCAGGCGGAATTCTTCTAATAGCGCACTTTTTGGGGCATCACCCTGCAGCAGCATGGGAAATTCGATTTCGCCCAGCAACCGCTGATAGATCTCCTTCATCTGCGAGTAACTCGTGAAGAGCACGAAAGCTCGGCCGCGAGTGAGCTCCAGCACCCGGCGAATTCTCTCGGTTGCCTTGGGCGCGAACTGCGGGGTACGTGGGTCCGGCAAATCAGGCGGGACATAGAACAATGCCTGATTTTCATAATCAAAGTGCGAGGGAAGGACGAGTTCGCGGGCATAATCCAATCCCAGCCGCTTTCGCATGTAGTCGAATCCGCCGCCGACGGCCAATGTCGCAGAAGTCAACACCGCACACTCCAGCTTGTCGAACAGGCACATCTTGAGGATGGGAGCCACGTCAATCGGCGTCGCTTGCAGAAGAATATTTGCCTTGCCGCGCCCGCTGCGGCGCCGCTCAATCCAGAAGACCGTATTAGGGTCCTCGGATTCCATGACAAAACCAAGCTGGACTTGTAATTCGCGAGTCCGGCGAAGGAAGGCGAAAACTTCCTCAGGTTTACTGGGAAGACTTTCAAGTTCGGAGCTCAGTCGTTGCAGAGATTGTTGCAAGGCAAGGAACTCATCTCCATTCTCTTCCAAGAACTCCTGGCGGTTCTCGAATGCAAAGCGGCCTTCGCTCTGGGGCAGCAGCGCGAAAAAGAACTGTGAGTGCTCGCGGAGAGACTTGAGCGCGCCCGACAGCTTTTCGCTGTAAAGCCGGTTTCGTTGCAGTGACGCTTCCACATCGCGGCAAAGCTCTTCGACTCGCGAATTGCTAACAGACACTCCAAAATAGCTGCCCGCTACGTCTTCTAATTCATGGGCTTCATCGAAAATCACTGCGCCGACTTCGGGCAGAATTCCCGCATCTGGGGCATACTCCGATTGCTGTTTTATGGCCAGATCGGCGAAGAAGAGGTGATGATTGACGATGATGATGTCGCTTTCCATCGCGCGCCGGTGCATTTCCGTGATGAAGCACTTATCCCACGAGCTGCACTTCTGGCCCAGACAGGTATCAGAGCGGGCGTCGAGTTTCGACCAAAGCGCGCTGACCTCAGGCAGACCCGCCAGCTCCGCGCGATCCCCAGTTTGCGTAGTTTTTTCCCAGGCGGCAATCGTCCGGTAATGCTCGATTTCATCGAGCCCGCTGAGCACAGGCTGGTTGGTTAAATCGTAAAGCTTTTTGCGACAAAGATAATTTCCTCGGCCTTTCATGTAGCAGACACTTAGTTTGCGCTCACTATTCGGAAAGAGCGTCTGCTCAAGGAAGGGAATGTCCTTGTGAAAAAGCTGTTCCTGCAGGTTCTTTGTATTGGTAGAAATGACAACGCGCTTGCCGCTACGAATCACAGGTAAAAGATAAGCCATGGTTTTACCCGTCCCCGTGCCAGCCTCAACGAGGAGATGCCGCTTCTCTTCAAGTGCTTGTTCAACGGCTTGCGCCATCTGGAGCTGCCCGCGACGAAACTCGTATGCAGGATGGGCACGGGAAAGCACGCCGCCATTCGAAAAAAAATTGTAAAGCGAGATCTCGCGTAAATTTGCTGGAGTTGCGGGCTGCGAGGTCGAGGCCACAGAGTCTCTATAATAACCAGTTCCGAGTAGCTGGTGGCGAGTAGCTAGGTGAAAACCGTCAAAACTCCCACCGCTATCAGTCGTAGTCAACGCGTCGTTATTCTCGGGAATGGACGGATTCCTGCGTAAGCACGTTTCTTCATGACCCCAATTGTTGCCATCGTCGGCCGGCCCAATGTCGGGAAATCCACGCTATTCAATCGCATCGTGGGCTCCAGGCGCGCCATCGTTGGAGATGAACCTGGGATCACTCGCGACCGCCTTTATGGGGAGGCGGAATGGCGTGGGCGTTATTTTCGCCTTGTGGATACAGGCGGGATCATTCCCGAAGAGAAGGATCTGATTCCCGCAGAGATATTTCGCCAAGCCAAAGTTGCCCTGGATGAATCTGCCGCTGTGATTCTGGTGG
>JAFAGX010000210.1 GCA_019237515.1 Acidobacteriaceae bacterium | reverse complement strand
GTCTGCTCAGGAACATCTCCCGGAAGGAACGGCGCACCGGGATTTCGCAAATCCTGGCCGGCGGCGCGGAAGAAGAGCGTGTGCCGTCCATCACTGGTGAGGTGGTAATCGAGCCGGGCAATGGCTACGTCATTATCAAGGCTGGTGGGTGCGCGGAAGATGTACCCGGCATAGTTCAGACCATCTCCGGCCGCAGAGTCGTTGGTGACTGTGTTTCCCGTACAAAACGTGCGGTCCAGATAACCGGTGTGATTCTTCAGGTCGAGCATCGCTGGATCAATCCCGATGTGTCTTGGATCAAGGTTTTGCAGATCGGTGGGATTGAGGACGGTGGTCCCGCCGTTCACGTTCAGGTACCGGAAGATGCCCTGGCAAAGTGATGGGGTGGGGATGACCCGCTCGGCACGCTGCTGTTCGCGCTCGCGGGTGCCTTCATAATTGACGAAAAAGAACAGGCGATCTTTCTGCAGCGGTCCGCCAACCGATGCGCCAAAGATATTGCGATTCAACTGCAGAGGCTTGTTCTTATCTCCGATATTCAGTTCCGATTGCTTGACCAGGTAGTCATTTGCGCTGGTGACTGTATTGCGCAGGTATTCATAGACCGATCCGTGAAATGCGTTGGTGCCGCTCTTGGTGACCAGCGCCACTTGCGCACCCGATCCCTGCCCCTGGTCTGCGCCGTAATTGGTGGTGGTTACCCGGAATTCCTGAACCGAGTCCTGGGTCACCGGCAACACTGAGGTGAAGGCATACCCGTTGGACTGATCGTTCACGTCGACGCCATCCAGAGTGACGTTACTCTGATCGCTGCGCGCCCCGTTTACCGCGCCATTTCTGGTGTCTTGATCTTGATCGGCGATGCGGTTTCCGGTATAGGCGACTCCAGCTTGCAGGCTGAGCAGATCAGGAACATTGCGGCCCTCGAGAGGAATCTGGCGGACCTGTTTCTCCTCGAAGGAGTTGCCGATCGAAGCATCCACCAAGTCGAGAGCCGGGGCCTCTGAGGTCACCGTGACCGTTTCCGCCAATCCGCCGACAGTCAATTCAACATTGACCGTGGCCGGCGTGTTCACCAGTAAGGCAAGATCTTTTTCCTCATGTCTGGCAAAACCGGACGCGGTGACGACTAGGTTGTAGGTTCCGGGAGGGATTAGAAGAAATTGATAATCTCCCTGCGAGCCGCTTTTTGTCGTGCGCAGCTGCTTGGATTCGGCATTGGCCAGCACAACCTCGGCGCCCACGATCACTTTGCCGTGCGGATCGGTCACAGTTCCGCGCACCGAGGTCGTAGCCTGTGCGCAGGCCAAGCGGTTGGAAAACAAGGCGGCAAGAAGAACTGCTGAAGTACAGACAAAGACGAGACGCTGCAATTCTCTGAATTGCATGGACACCCCCGATTTGCGTTTTACTTGCAGACGCAATCTGCGCAGCTGCCACTATCCACTACGCCGAATCAACAAAATGAAACCGGGAACAAGTTGCGATTAGAACAGGATGACGATGATGCGGGATTGTCGCGCCAATCCAATGAACTGTCAACCTGAATTACCCGAGTCAGGCTTTGCGCGGCTTCATATACAACCGGCCATTAGAGGCCAATCGAATAACACCAGCGCTTCGATTTTGCATCGTTAACAATGCGAAGAAGCTTAGGACCAGCGAAACCAAAGTCAATGAGCTGGATCAATCGGGGCAATCACAACGGCGGGTATACCTCTCCGTTTTGAGTTTTGGCTTCTGGTTCGCTCATTATGGCTATCATTATCAACCTGCGCCAGTTGGCCACCAACCCGCGCATCGACGGTCTGCGATTCTAATACCTGTGTACCAACAAAACGCACATCGGCAACGGCTTGCATTCCGGTCTGAAGCCAAACTCCTCCGACGTCAGCAAAGTCTATGGTGAGGTCTACCTTTTTCAACATCCAGGAAGGATTTTTCACCATTTGTCCATTGACGTGGCGAATCAGAAAAGAATGTGCATCGACCCATGCCGTTCCACGAATCAGCTCCGTCTCTTTCCGTTTAGGATCGAGTCCTAGCAAATAGCAAGGAGTACCGTTGAATGAGGTCATTCCCAGGTAAGAAATGAAATAATTTGCGGTATTGATTGCGGCTGACGCCGTCTGGAGTGAGGACATCGCTACCTCATGTTGCAGTATTCTCCGCACCACGTCCTCGCCACGGCTGCTGCCTGTGCTTTTTTGGATGACGTAGGATTTCTCCCCAGGGGGCAAGTAATCAATAGCGGCGGTTACCACAGAGTTGGGCTCTGAATTTTTTTGTCCCGCCGACAGGCGGTACTCTCGAACTACCTCGTAGGGTATTACAGGCCGAGGAACCAATTGCGCCGCTTGCATTCGCTGAATAATGGAGCTGAGTTCGGGAATAGCCTTAGCCGCATTCTGCTGAGCGAGTTGCTGTGCACCTGCCCCTGTACCGAAGAATATCAGCACCCATCCGACGAGTACCTTCGAATTCAGCACTGCCCTGGACACGCCACTTGGCAGTGCACTTTTGATGCCACTGTGTCTTGGCTTGCTACCAAGCGGATGCACCGCCGCATGACAGACTTCAATATCGAAATTGCCTTCTTACGGGAGATTCTGTCCTACAGTGAATCGCGTAGAAATCCTCCGCAAAAGCGGCGCTCGCGTTTCACCGGCATTTTTCACCAACGCTGTTTTCATTTGGCTTCGCCTCAGGTCTTCAGCTTCTTGAATGCGTCTGCTGCGCCGAAGAAGGCTCCCAAGGGCAGTCCAGGTTCGAGAAGCATTGATCGATAGTGATTCAAGCGGTGAATCTCCCATTTCCTTTGGTAAACTCCAAGTGATTCTGAACCTGCCATGCCGAGAAAATATTCCGCGCCATCGCTGGAACAGCGCCAAAAGAAACGCTCTGCGGGTCCATCGAACTTGTTCATTCGTCGATCAATGATCCACGCGGAAGGCTGCTTCACGAAGGTACCTATCAAGAATGGCACTCGGGTCGTGGAATATACGGGTCCGCGACTTACCATCCTCGAGGCCGACGCGCTGTACGAAAACCAGCCACGCACCTATCTGTTCGGCCTGTCAGATGGAAAACATGTGATCGACGGTAATGGCGTCGCAGCCTTTATCAATCATTCATGCAAACCGAATTGCGAGGCCCATGAGGTTAATGGGCGTGTGATCATCATTGCCATCCGTGACATCGTGGCTGGAGAGGAACTGACCTATGATTACAGCCTCTATGACGGTGAGTTGGATGATCCGTCATCATGTTCCTGCGGTTCTAAAAACTGCCGCGGCACTATGTATTCGGATGAGGAAATAAGGAAACGCAAGCGCTGCGGTGCTTTTGTCCGAAACCAATTCGCGAAGAATTCCAGTTCTCAGCAACGATGAAAGCACGAAACGGAAATCCGGCAATCAGGAGTACACCGATGGCAACACGTTCGAACGTTACGCAATTTCCTTCAGCGATTCCGGCCGACGACGTCCAGCGCAATGTCGTTGTACAAAATCCGGAGAGTAACACGGCCCAGCATCTCGGAATTGTGGGCGACACATACACGATTCTTTTGTCAGGAAAGGATACTGCGGGTCGTTTCTGTCTAATAGATATGCATGTCCCGCCCGAAGGAGGGCCGCCGCCACACCGTCATGACTTCGAAGAAACGTTCGTCCTCCTCGAGGGCGAAGTTGAGGCGACCGTTCGTGGCGAGAAGCGCCTTGTGAGAGCAGGCGAGACAATCAACATTCCGGCTAACGCACCTCATCAGTTTCACAATTCGTCTTCCAGCGCCGTCCGAATGCTTTGCCTTTGCTCGCCGGCTGGACAGGATGAATTCTTTCGGGAGGTGGGGATTCCTGTGGCAACCCGCACCACGCCTCCTCCAAAGCTGACTGATGAGCAACAGGTAGCTTTCATGCAAAAAGTGATGCAGCTTGTGCCCAGGTATCGAACCGAATTGCTTAAAGAGGCGTAGTTCCGCGTCCTTTACCGCCTCCTAAAATCTGCCATCACGAAGGCTACGGGAATATACTCTTGAATTTTGAATAACCGCGACTGTGAGGAGCTATCCGAAAGTCGGATGCAAGATATGGTGCGCCCTGAGAGATTCGAACTCCCGACCTTCTGGTTCGTAGCCAGACGCTCTATCCAACTGAGCTAAGGGCGCAATCGCAATGAGGAATTCGATTGCGGGCAGTGGCTTCGATTATAGCTAAATTCTGGATGAAATGCGGCGAGGCCAGACTCGCCTCGGAAGGGCAGATCTGGTCATTTTCAACACGCTTCGGCATCCCGCTTGCCTCTGCCGAACGCACGTAATTCTTGCCAGCATTTCGGCAATTCCTACCAGTGCAGATTGCCCGCTGTGCAAGTCTTTTCAGCGATTTAGGATTGGCAAACTGGGTGCTAAACAATAGTCAGACGAAGTGGCGCGCAACGGGGCGCTCTTGAGAATAAACTTCGGCCAGAGGTTTTCTTGGGCGCCCCTTGCATTTCCTTCTTGAGAACCCAAGGCCCTCCCCCGGGACTACGGTTCAGCCGTTCAGGCCAGGATCAGCCTTTCCGTGATATCCACTCCCGCCCCCCGCAGCAGACCTGCCACCACTGGTTCCTTGAAGCGCGAGGCGTCAAATTCCACCTTAATAATGTGCTCTTTATCGTTTATTGTGATGCGCCGCACCCCATAAACTTCGCGCATGCTGTCGAGGGCGCGCATTTCGGTTTCTCCTACGGAACCAGCGTACCGGTAAGCCACTTCAAATTGAGTCATGGAAACGGCCTCGATTCAAATATTAGAATTGTGAGGACTTGCGCCTGAATCCCAGGCGGCAGAAAGACAATCTTACAGCAAGAGGGTTCGTCCGGGACCGAGGCCGGTGTCTACTAAACTCCCGATTGTTGGCGAAAATACGGTGAAGGATCCGGTATGTGGGATGAACGTCAATCCCAAAACGGCGAAACACAGCCGCGAACATCAGGCAAAGAAATTCTATTTCTGTTGTGCGCATTGTGCGGAGCGGTTCGAGGCTGATCCCCAGAAGTATCTTCGGCCAGCCGCTCAGTCAGGTTTAGTTACACTCGGAGGCTCAATTCTTCAAGCCCCAGCCACTGTCAAAGACCCGGTTTGCGGGATGGATCTGACTCCCGCGAGCACGAGGCATAAAATTGATCACGGTGGAAAAAGTTATTACTTTTGCAGTGCCCACTGCGCCGCGAAATTTGGTGATGATCCAGAGAAGTATGTAAAAGCTCCTCAAACGGCGATTCAAAATGCGCCGGTTCCTGCCAGGCAATCGCCAGCTACCAGCTACGTTTGTCCGATGTGCCCGGAAGTGCGCGAATCAAAGCCGGGCCCGTGCCCGAAGTGCGGAATGGCGCTGGAACCGGAGATGCCAGTCGCGGCAACGACGCGCACGGAATATACCTGCCCGATGCATGCCGAAGTAGTGCGGCCGGGACCAGGATCGTGCCCCATCTGTGGCATGGCTCTTGAGCCGCGAACGGTCACGGCGGAAGTGGAAAATCCCGAACTGCGCGAGATGACGCGCCGGTTTTGGGTGAGCGTAGCGCTGACTGTGCCGCTGCTGGCGATCGCGATGGCGGATATGTTTCCCGTGACGCGCATGAATCGTGGGTCGAGCTCTGGCTGGTTGTCTTGGCTTGAGCTGATTTTGGCGACACCAGTAGTGCTCTGGGGTGGTTGGCCATTCTTCCAACGCGGCTGGGCCTCCGTCGTCAATCGCTCCACCAACATGTTCACTTTGATCGCGATGGGAACCGGTGTCGCGTTCGTTTACAGCTTGGTCGCGACGGTTGTCCCTGGGATTTTTCCGGAGTCGTTCCGCGATATGAACGGCATGCCGCCAGTGTACTTCGAAGCCGCGGCAGCGATTGTCACATTGGTGTTGCTCGGGCAAGTTCTGGAACTAAAAGCCCGAAGCCGAACAGGAGCAGCGATCCGGGCGTTGCTTGATCTCAGTCCTAAAACCGCGCGCATTTTACGAGCCAATAAAGAAGAGGACATTCCCTTGGAGCAGGTGAAGCTGGGAGACCGCCTGCGAGTTCGTCCGGGAGAGAAGATTCCGGTTGATGGCGTGGTTCTTGAAGGATCCAGCGCCGTGGATGAGTCGATGATCACGGGCGAGTCGATGCCGGTGGAGAAATCGACGGGTAGCCGAGTGATTGGCGCGACGGTGAACACCACCGGCTCGTTCATTCTACGAGCCGAACGCGTGGGCAGCGAAACGCTGCTGGCGCAAATCGTGCAGATGGTCAGCCAGGCTCAGCGAAGCCGTGCTCCGATTCAGAGATTGGCAGACCGCGTCGCAGGCTGGTTTGTGCCCGCCGTCATCGGAACGGCGCTTCTCACCTTTATTATGTGGGGCCTGACTGGACCCCAGCCTCGGCTTGGCCATGCTCTGGTGAACGCTGTCGCGGTCCTGATTATCGCCTGCCCCTGCGCTCTCGGTCTGGCAACTCCCATGGCGATCATGGTTGGGACCGGTCGCGGAGCCCACGCCGGTGTGCTGATCCGCAATGCTGAAGCACTTGAGACTCTGGAAAAAGTAGACACGCTAGTCCTCGACAAAACCGGCACTTTGACTGAGGGTAAACCGAGCGTCGAATCAGTTCTGCCGGTTGCTGGAATCAGCGATCAGGAATTGGTTCGTCTGGTTGCGAGTCTGGAGCAGGGAAGCGAACATCCCCTGGGCGCGTCAATCGTAGCTGCAGCCAAGGCCAACAACATTCCACTTGCCGCCGTGAGCGAATTTCAATCGCGCCCAGGGCTTGGCGTGACTGGCAAAGTTGAGGGAAAACTTGTCGCGGTGGGAAATCCCAAACTGTTCGAGGCTTTAAGTATTTCAATGGCGGCGCTTGCACGTTCCGCGGATGATCTGCGCCGGAAGGGTGAAACCGTGATTTTCGCCGCAATTGATCGCCGTCCCGCCGGCTTGATCGGCATCGCCGATGCCGTGAAACCATCAACCCCGGCAGCGCTTCGGGATTTACAGGCAGCCGGACTTCGCATCGTTATGCTCACGGGCGACAATAAAGCTGCCGCCGAGATCCTCGCGCGCAAACTCAACATTCAGGAATTCAAGGCGGAAGTTCTGCCCGATAAAAAAGCCGAGATTGTGAGGCGCTTACAAGCTGAAGGCAGACGAGTGGGGATGGCAGGCGATGGCATCAATGATGCCCCAGCCCTGGCGCAAGCCGACGTGGGCATTGCAATGGGAACCGGAACCGATGTTGCCATGGAAACCGGCGGCATTACCCTGGTGAAAGGCGACCTGAATGGCATCGTTCGGGCTCGAAAGCTGAGCCAGGCCACCATGCGCAACATTCGGCAGAACTTGTTTTTTGCCTTTATTTATAACTCGATTGGCATACCGATCGCCGCGGGAGTGCTCTACCCATTCTTCGGGTTACTACTCAGTCCCATTCTGGCCGCTGCGGCGATGAGCCTCAGTTCCGTCTCAGTGATCGCAAATTCCCTGCGGCTTCGCAACGCGCGGTTGTGAAGCGTAAACAGAAGGACGCTGCGGCTTGGCGACAATTTGCCGGAGAACCCGGCAGTTTCAGGCGGCGGCTCGTTCCCGCTCGGTGTCTGCCATTTTGACGATTGGCAGTGGTATTCGGATCCTGCGTTGAATCCGCGACTTCCTTTCAATTGCGTCTACGAAAACGCTATCCGCGCCGACGACAAAAGGGTCGCTCAAGAGTTCAAATTCTTCGCCATACAGTTTCATTCGATTTTCTTGCGCAAAACCTAATTTCTTGAGCCTTTCACATAAACCGCTATGATGACTTGTCATAAAAAGTACCATTTACTCCTGGGAGGTGGCTGGTTAAGAAGTTTGTAGACGTAAAGAAGTTGTATTGTAGCCCATCGGTCAAGAACTTTACTGTGACGAAGCGATAGGTTAAGTATACGCTTTCGGCAATTTCGCTGCCACGATAGTGTTGCAAAATTCAGCACTCAACCTCCTGGCCCGACCTCTCCGATCACGTGCATCCCCTTGCAATTGACAGTTTTAGATGCCTGCTCAACAATGAAAGGTGTTGCCTGAAGTTTGGAGGAAATTTTATGGCTGAGGAAGCGGGTCAAGCAGTTGACTACGAGAGCGGATCGAGTGGGGGAACAGGTAAATGGATTCTGTTGCTGCTGGCGATTATCTATGTGGCCGGATCATTGTTCTTCCTGTTTAGCCTCCGCACCCGGTTAGACGATCTCGCAAAGGCGCAAACCTCGAGCAATCAACAGATTGCCGAACTCGACAAGCGCATGCAATCAGCCGAAGCCGACTCGGAGACCTTAGCCAAGCAACTCGGCCTTACCAAAAAAGAGCTGGCACAGCGCTCGGCGGAACTGATTCGGCAACAGAAGGCTGCCGAGCAGCGCCTTTCGGCCGAACAGAAGCAGCAGTTCAGCCAGGTTAGCGGCGACATCGCCAACGTAAAGACGGATGTCGGCGGCGTGAAAACTGACGTTGCTTCAACCAAAACCGAACTGGCGGCGACCGAAGCCAAGCTCCAGAGCACCATTGGCGATCTGGGAGTGCAAAGCGGCTTGATCGCCCACACTCGCGACGATCTCGAAGTTCTCAAGCATAAGGGTGATCGCAATTATTACGAGTTCACGCTGGTGAGAGGCGCAAAGCCTCAGGCCATCTCAACCGTTACGCTGCAACTCAGGAAAGTTGATCCCAAGCGCGGCAAGTTCACCCTCAATGTCACCGCTGACGACAAAACAATTGAAAAGAAAGACCGCAATATCAGCGAGCCCATCCAGTTTTACACCGGGCGCGATCACATGCTTTACGAATTGGTTGTCTGGTCGGTCACCAAGAAGCAGGCAAGCGGCTATCTCAGCACCCCGAAGAACGCTCCGGTGCCGGTCACGCCCAGTTAACCCAGAGATTGCGACCTGCAAAGGTGTCGCCTTGGCAGTCTTGGAAATGGACGGCTCGATCAGTTGTTTGAAATACGACGAGATCAAGCCCGACGCGAACACTCATCTGGTTCGCAGAAAATTTCTTCAGAAAAAACAGCAAAAATTGCCGCCCCAGGAAGTCAACGCGAGCGGCGCATCATTTCGTCAGCACGAGCGGTGCGGGCTGGTCATAAGGCTGGATACTCACCTTCAGTACCTTGCGGTTTGCGAACGCGTCCGGTGTAACCGGGAAGCTGAAAATGAGGCTCCCCTGCGCCTGGTCTCCCGGATTGATTTTGGTCTCGATCTGCAGGGGCGCAATCGCATACTGCTTGAGCGTCGGGAACGCCTGGTAATAGCGATCAAAGTCCACCG
>JAFAGX010000505.1 GCA_019237515.1 Acidobacteriaceae bacterium | reverse complement strand
GATGCCTTCATTTTCGCAGCTGATCAGGAAACGAACCACCCCGAGGTCTACGAGTGTGACCTCGCTCAAGTCAAGAATCTTGCTGGTGTACTCGTCGTCTATTTCCAATCGGATACTGGGGATGAGCTCCGAACGAATCCGGCCGCTCAGCCGCAGCCGAGTCACGCATCGATCGCAATCTCTTTCAATCTTGAACATCTCGTGCTCGGCCTCCCTTACGCTCCGGCTGCTTTAAAGAGTGCATTTCGAGCACCGTTTGTAAACTGTTGCCGGGCAATCGTCGGCGCGCCGACCCACGCCTCGTCTTTCAGCAAAATGCCGAAGGTTCAGCAATCGGCATGACGGCACAATCGCGATCCAGTGCGCTAAATGCCGTGCCTTCAATTTATTTTCGAAATGGTCAATCAGGTGCCTTGACTTTGAGCAAAGGAGTGGAACATGAGCGCGATCAACTTTGGATGGACATCGCAAACACCTCTTGGCGAAACACAGCCACAAGTACCGTTCGAAGGGCAGTACAGCGGAGCGGACTCGTTAGACGGTTTCGAGGAGAAGGATTACTCCGCTGAAGAACTAAGCAGTGTGCCAGGCTTTGAGGGAATCGTAGGCCGCAGCGAAGCCCTGCAACGGGTGCTGCGGCAAGTGGAGGTGGTGGCTCCGACCGACGCCGGCGTGCTGATTCACGGCGAAACGGGCACCGGAAAAGAGCTCGTCGCTCAAGCCATTCACAATCGAAGCGCGCGACGTCATCGGCCCTTCATAAAGGTGAATTGTGCCGCGATACCCTCCGGCTTGCTGGAAAGCGAATTGTTCGGACATGAAAAAGGCGCGTTTACCGGCGCCGTCATGCGAAAGCCCGGCCGCTTCGAACTGGCAGACAAGGGGACCTTGTTCCTGGATGAAGTCGGCGATATTCCGCTCGAGCTACAGGCGAAACTGCTGCGGGTCCTGCAGGAACATGAATTTGAACGGCTGGGCAGCACGCGGACTCAGCAAGTGGTCGTTCGCGTAATAGCCGCCACCCACCGAGACCTGAAGCAGATGGTCGAAGAGGGAACATTCCGTAGCGATTTGTACTACCGCATCCATGTGTTCCCGCTGACTGTTCCTTCATTGCGCGAACGTCCCGAAGATATACCGCTACTGGTTCAGCATTTCATCGACAAAAATGCCAAACGAATGAACCGGCATATCGAAACTATTCCAACCCGCACCATGGAAGCGCTGACAAATTACGCCTGGCCAGGCAATGTGCGAGAGTTGCAGAACTTCATTGAGAGAGCTGTCATCCTTTCCCCCGGAAGCTCGCTCCGCGCTCCGGTGGATGAGTTGACACATGAGGCGGTTGAAGGTCCACAAACCCAGTTATCGACCCTCGAAGAGATGGAACGGGAGCACGTGCTCCGCGCCCTCAAAGAATCGAATTGGGTCACCGGCGGACCGAATGGCGCGGCCACCAAACTTGGAATGAAACGGACCACCCTGGCTTATCGCATCCGCAAATTGAGGATCCCGGTCCGTCCGCAGTTCTGATCAAAAGGGAATGTTATGTGGCGCATTAAGCAAACCGGGCTCACACTCCAGGAGATCTTGATCATGGCCTATATGAATCTTCTGGAAACCATGGACACACCGTCACTCGCTGCAATCGCGAGGTGAGCCTTAACTCCCGAGATACAACACGTGAACGTAGGTGCCCAATCTCGTGTTGTAGGCGAGATACCAGCCGGGATCGTCGGGATCTTCGTACAGCACAATGTCATCGCTGTCCCATAGCCAGCCATTACAAAGCGCGATATCAGCGGGCGCAACGCTGAAGTAGAAACCGCCGAACCAGAAACGATTGGGATCGCCACCGCCAAGCCGCCATACATGATGAGGACCAAATTCACCCGGGAATCGACCGTGTTCCCAGGGATGATCGAGGTGGTAGCGCGCATCTCCGCCGTGGTGCCCAACCCACTCATCGTTTCTCGCATGGACATGAGGAGCGTCGGGATGTCCGGGCCTGTCGGCATAGTTGGGGTGTTCGGGAGCCTGCTCGTGCGGTGCCGTGTCTCGTGAGGGCGCCGTGTTTCTCGACGGAGCCGGACCGTGGGCTGGGATGTGTCCGCCACCAACCTCGGGTCGCCCGGCGTTATGCGATTGTTCGCCGCGTGCGCCTTCGCCACCCTGCCGCTCCTGCGCAATGGCAAAAACTGAAATCACCAGCAGTACTACGAGAATTCCAATGGCTTTTTTCATGCGAACCCTCGGATACATAGTGACTGATCCCGAATAGATGCACTTACATCGTTTTCAGCCGCCTCGCGAAAATAAATTTGCGGCGGATGCGCCGATAGATCGAATGAGTTTTCAACGCTCAATGATGTTTTGAGGATGTTGGGATCGCTACTTCAGAGTCTTTTCTACCAACAATGTTTTAAGAGAATCTTTACCTTAATTGACCGCGATCCGGGCCGGGTTTTGCGGGGGCTTGCGATTGCTGGCCAGGCACAATCATCGAGCGCTGAGTGGCGTCGTTGTGAACTCTCCAGGCCATCTTGACTAATTCTGCAACCGAATTGGCCTTCATCTTCTGCATCACCTGGCCGCGATGCGCTTTCACGGTGATTTCGCTGATGCCGAGTTGACCGCCCACTTGTTTATTCAACAGTCCGGAGACGACCAGGGTCATGACCTCGCGTTCCCGCGGGGTAAGTGACGCGTAGCGGTCACGCAGTTGCTGCATCTCGACCTCCAGAGCGAGAGCCAGGCAGCTTCGTTCCAAGGCTTGCCGGACTGCAGTTAACAATAGTTCGTCGTCAAATGGCTTGGTCAGGAATTCGACCGCGCCTGCCTTCATCGCCTGCACTGTCTTCGGCACATCGCCGTGACCGGTGATGAAGATGATCGGCATTTCTCTCCGTTCGATAGCCAAACGCTTTTGTAGATCGAGACCATTCAGGCCGGGAAGGGAAATATCGAGCAGGCAACAACTCGGAACGAAGGCTCGCGGCCGATCCAGAAATTCCTGTGCGGAGGAAAATGTTTCCGGCTGCCAACCTTCATTCTGAATCAACAGTTCCAGCGACTCGCGTACGGAGATGTCGTCATCAACAACAAACACGATTGGCTTAGCAACTGTCACTTTCGGTTACCAAATACGTGATTATACTCGTCGGTAGAATCTCAGACTAACCAGAATGGGCCAGGGAGAGTCAATACAGTGAAATACGGAGAAGTACAGGCGATTTCCACAGTCTCGTTCCGGCAGCGTGCCGGATTGCGCTTCTAGCTCAGTCCCCGAATCCAGTACTCATCTCACCCGAAGTGCAGCATTGATAGCCTCGAGCAAAGCCGTGTCGCTGAATGGCTTGAATAGGCACTCCACTGCACCTTCTTCGAGCAGTTGTGGGCGGACGTTCCCGTTACGTTTCGCGGTCATGAAGACGACCGGGATCGATTGTTTGCGAACCTTTAATTCCCGCAGGAGGTCGGGTCCAGTCATTCCCGGCATAAAAACATCAAGGACCAAACACCGGGTCCGGCCCACACAATCCGACCTGAGAAACTCCTCGGGTGATGAAAAAGCTCGTGCTGAAAAGCCGAATTCTCCGAGCAGGTCGGGCAGCGACTCGCGGATAGACTCATCGTCGTCAACCACCGACACGAGAGGGCGCTCCACGAGGCCCGCTTCTTTCCGGGTCTCCATGACGAAACAATGCGCCACTGTCGCAGCGGCGTCCATTGTACCTTGGTATTGCCTTCACCCAGTCATGAGCGCCAGCGTCGGATCATGCCGCATTTGTTCCCGGATCAGTCTCATCGGCACGAGTTTTGATGTCAGCCAAGCCATCAGATCTGCAAGGAATAGCAAACGAAAATGTAGCTCCGGGTCCATCATTCGCTGTCGCCCACAAGTGTCCATGATGACCCTCGATGATGGAATGACTAACGTGCAACCCGATTCCCATCCCATCGGTCTTGGTTGTATAGAAAGCTTGAAAGAGTTTGGCCGCGGATTCAGGCGTAAAGCCGACTCCAACGTCCTTCACGCTAAGGCGCACCTGATCAGCTTCATGGTGTTCGGTTCTGACGAGTATCTCTCTCGGATGGTCGTCTACGGTGCTCATCGCGTCAGAAGCATTTCGTAACAGGTTCAGAATGACCTCCTGTAGCTGAACACGATCGCCGGTAACGGGCGGAAGGTCGTCCGCGAGCTCCGAACGCAGGATCACTCGGTTCCTCTGAAGATCGCTCAATGACAAAGCAATCACCTCTCGCGTGGCCTCGTTCAGATCGACCTGCTCTAGTGCGAATTCCTTTTTGCTGAACAGGGCACGCAATCGCGAGATCACATCCGAGGCGCGGTTGCCATCGCGAAGGGTACGCCGGGCAGTTTCACGGGCACCGTCTACATTGGGTGGATCGACGGAGAGCATCCGCAGGCAGGTGCTGGCGTTCGTAATAATTCCCGAGAGCGGTTGGTTGACCTCATGAGCGATAGATGCGGTCAGCGCATTCAGCGTGGTCACCCGCGCCACCTCGGCAAGCTCAGAGCGGGCTTTGTTCAGAGCCTCCTCGGCGTTCTTGCTTTCCGTGACGTCCTGAAAAGCGCCGATGAACAAGGGGTGACTCCCAAGTTGCGTCATCACACGAGCCATGCCGCGTACATGCTTTACGGCTCCTCGAGAGGTCACAATGCGAAATACGAAATCAACATCGGTCCCGGTCATGCTGCGCGCGATCACGGCGTCGAACGATGGCAGGTCGTCGCGGTGAATGCAATCGCGAATCATTTGTACCCGGACCTTCGCCGCAGGATCGAACTCGAATATTCGAAATGCCTCCTCGGACCAGTTGTGGTCGTCCGCCAGCAAGTCCGTGACGAAGCTGCCGGTTTTACTCAGCCGTTGCGCTTCCGCGAGGCGAAGATAGGCCTGCTCGACCTGCGCCTCCGCCTTTTTGCGATCATCGATGTCCGTGGTAAGTGCATTCCAGTGGAGAAGTCGCCCCTCGAAGTCGCGCACCGGGACCCAGCGCGCCTGAAACCAGCGGTATACGCCATCGAACCGACGGAGACGAAACTCTAAAGCCCATGCCCGGCCCCTCGCGATTCCGTTGCCAAAAACTTCTATCGTGTTAGCAAGGTCGTCAGGGTGAACAAGGTCACTCGTCCGCCACTTCCTTATCTCTTCCACAGTCTTGCCGAAGTACTGCAGAAATGGTTGATTGACGATCTCGGGTGTGCCATCCGGCGAATGGCGACCAAGAAAACCCGGCATGTTGTCCAAGAGCGAGCGCGCATCAAGTTCTCTAGCGTGCAGAGCCTCCTCTACCCGCTTACGATCGTCGATATCTATACAGGTTCCGTACCACTTGACGACGTTGCCGGCTCCATCTCTCAGAGGATTGGCGCGAATGAGGAACCATCGATAGGAACTGTCGAATCGGCGGATGCGTGCTTCCGTGTCGATGGGTGTGCCGGAAGCCAAACACGATTGCCATTCCTCGACAAGCCTCGGACGGTCTTGCGGATGAATTGCTTCCGCCCACCCCCAACCCTGCGCGCTTTCTGCAGTCATGCCAACGTATTCGAGCCACACCTGATTGAGGAAGTCGCAGTAGCCATCCGGCCGAGTGGTCCATGCCGTCGTGGGAATCGTATTGATGATAGCGGCAAGATTGTGCTTGCTCGACTGCAGAGCCTCTTCCGCCTGCTTTCGATCCTCAATATCGGTGCTTGTGCCGTACCACCTCACGATTTCGCCAGAGTCGTTGCGGAGGGCTTGAGCGCGAATGAGAAACCAACGATAAACGCCATCATGGCGCCGAAGACGCGCCTCGATCTCGTCTGATTCTCCTGAAACCAACATTTTCTGCCATTTTTCCATCAATGGCGGCAGGTCATCCGGATGGAAAACAATCTGCCAGCCCCAACCGTGCGACTCTTCAGGGGAGAGGCCGGTGTACTCATGCCAACCTCTATTGAGGAACTCGTTGGAACCGTCGGGCAGATTGCACCACGCCAGTGCGGGGATAGCATCGATGACTGCGGCGAGATTGCGCTCGCTCGACTGGAGAGCCTCTTCCGCACACGCGTTAGCGATAGCCACTGCGGCCTGATTCGCAAACAGACCTAACCACGTAAACTCTTGCTGACCGAGAGGTTGGCGGCTGAAGACAGCAATAACCCCCAGCAGTTTGTCTCGAAAGATGAGGGGGTGACCCGCAAAGCTGCGAATCCCCTCACGTTCCGCCCATTCTGGTCGCACAATCCAATCGTTCTGAGCAGTGACATCTTCGACGAGGATCGGATGCCGGCTTGCTGCCACTTGGCCGACCTTCCCGACATTGAAGGGCATCCGAGCAAAGTGCCCCCGCAGGAAACACCAATTTTCTCCTGGTGAATTGATGGGAGTTCCGGCACTTGCGACCAGACAAAGAGCATCTGTGGGGTCCGGCACAGGGGGACAAAAGCTGGAGAGCTCGGCGGATGGCACCAGCCAAATCCGAGACAATGCGACCCCGGGCTGTGATGCCAAGCCCTGAACAATACCCTGCAAGACAGAGTCGACACGCTGCTCCGAGGTAACGGTGACGGCTAAGGCGAGCAGCGGTTCTGCAGCCAGTGAAGTCCCCACACAAACCTCTTCCGATCCCTGTGTTAACGCTATTGCCTGACTAGACGCCATCATTCACGAAGCAAAACCACCGGCCATGCGGGATGTCTCTGGATCCCCTTCTTCTTCATTGATTAGCCCTCGGCCGGGAACCCGTAAATAATTGTTACAGATTATCCTCCATCGCGGCAGGTCCAGTCACTCAGGCCGACTCTTAATACTTTGGTTTGATGTCCACTCATCATGACTGTCGTTGGCTTGGGTCCTATACCAAAGTCTCGGCGATACCATCGTCTAATTGTTTGCGTTGAGCGAATCTGGTGTTATCTCATCATCGTATCCGAGGCAGTGGGGGCACAGTCAGAAAGGGTTCCTTGGAAAGGAGACCACAATGACTCAACTGGCACAAGCAAGACCATGTTCGGTGCGCCACCCGGCCGGGAGACGGATTGTTTTCAGAAATCATAGCGCCGAAAGATTCTCGACCAGGGAGGACCATTCCATGAGTACTGCATTCGCGATCACGCCTGAATTACCGCCTGCGAGCGTTCTGCCACATGTGCCGGTGAGCATCCCGGGTATGCATTCCGGGACGATAGCCGACGATTTAGATCGTCTCACAGCAGAGCTGAATGTCAATCGTACATCCTGGAACGAAGAAGTTGGCAAAGAGCAGGAAGCTTTCGAGGGCATCGTGGGCAGGAGCTCGGCTCTACAACGGCTGCTGCGGCAGCTCGAGGTTGTAGCCCCCACCGATTCCGGCGTTCTGATTTTGGGAGAGACCGGTACGGGGAAGGAATTAGTCGCCCGTGCCATCCACAACCTGAGCGCGCGGCGTGGTCGGCCTTTCGTCAAGATCAACTGTGCCGCGATTCCTTCCGGTTTATTAGAAAGCGAGCTGTTCGGGCATGAGAAAGGCGCTTTTACCGGCGCCATCATGCGGAAGCCGGGCCGGTTCGAACTGGCGGACAAGGGCACTCTGTTCCTGGATGAAGTAGGTGACATTCCGCTGGAGCTGCAACCGAAATTGCTGCGGGTTTTGCAGGAACATGAGTTCGAACGATTGGGCAGCACGCGTACACAGCAGGTGGATGTTCGCGTGGTTGCGGCTACACATCGGAATCTGAAGCAGATGGTGGAGGACGGGGAATTCCGAAGCGATTTGTATTATCGCTTGCACGTTTTTCCCTTGCCGGTTCCGGCTTTGCGAGAGCGCCGCGAAGACATTTCCCTCCTGGTGCGCCATTTCGTGAACGAATATGCCCGGCGCATGAACCGGCACATTGAAGCGATTCCATTTCAAGTCATGGAAGCTCTCACAGGGTATTCATGGCCCGGCAACGTGCGCGAACTGCAGAACTTTATCGAGAGGTCCGTGATCCTGTCGCCAGGAACTGCGCTCCGCCCTCCGTTGGACGAATTAACACATGACACGGTTCAGAGTTCACCGACTCCCTTATCAACACTGGAAGTGATGGAACGGGAGCACGTGCTGCGCGCCCTGAAAGAGTCGAACTGGGTCACTGGCGGACCCAAAGGCGCGGCCGCCAAGTTGGGAATGAAACGGACGACGCTGGCTTACCGGATCCGCAAATTGGGGATTCCGGTACGTCCCCAGGTTTGATGATTGGCTGCACAACGATCAAAGGCGTCGGCCATCTGCCTCGCCTTTTATTTTTGCCCATGAAAAACTCAACA
>JAFAGX010000545.1 GCA_019237515.1 Acidobacteriaceae bacterium | reverse complement strand
GAGGGGAAACGGAAGGAACGATCGCGCGCCGGGGCACTAAGGCCCATACAGGAAGCACTGTATTGCCCGTGAGCCGGGTTGTGGTAATTTTGTGCAAACAGTGGAAATTCAGCAGTTTGCCGCTTTTGACTCGGCCAGGGTTAATTGCGGTCTAACCTAAGGAGTTTCTTTATGACACACGATACCCCGGTTGATTTTGGAAAGCTGTATCGTGCCGCCTTTGCGGAGCGTGATCCGCAGCGGAAACAATTGCTTCTGAGCCAAGTGCAGAAGGCGATCAGCAATACGGTGCAAGACGAAAACATCACCCTGCCGAAATTCGGTCCTCAATCGATAGCGGTTCGGCAAGTTTCCGCCCTGGCGTAAATTCTCAACCTATTGCGATCCTAATCGCGCGCTGAATTGTGCCACATTTGTGCGCTGTGGCATATTGCCTCACCCCACCGGTCACGATTCTAAGTGACTCCTGTCACAGCAGATAAAGGCTCTACAGCAGAAAATTTCATCAGCCTGCGGCGTAAGCTGCTGGTTTGTTGAAAGATTCAGCGGAGCCACCGATGGTCAATTTCGCAACAGTTACTAAAGGGCAAGACAGGCCACGGTTCTCCCACAGTCGTACAAATCCATACGAGAGGGAAGCAATCATGAAGATGATGAAGATCGCGGCGCTGGTTCTGACCATTGCCGTGGCACTGTTTGTCCTGATTCCCAGTCTGTCGTGGGCCGAAGACGGAGCTGCCATTTACAAGACGAAGTGTGCGGCATGTCACGGCGCCGATGCGGCTGGAAAGCCGGCTGCGAAAATTCCCAGACTGGTTTCCGATGATGCGAAGAAATTGTCGGATGCCGATCTAACGGATTTTGTAGCCAATGGCGGTCCAAGCAAGAAGCCTGCCCATGCTTTTGCGAGCAAGGGACTGACGCCCGACCAGGTAAAGGCAGTAGTGGAAGAAATTCGGAGTCTGCAGAAGAAGTAAATTCTGCTGTTCCTGGTCCGGCACAGCTGCTAGTGCACCACCCATGTGGTGAGCAGCGAAAGAAAGCGCAGGGTGTAATGAGAGTGACCGGCTTAAATCGGCGGATGGAGCGGAAAACCTGCCCCCCAGGAGCCAGCCGGAAGTCCCCTGCTTTCCTGCCAGGAACGGCTTCACTGGGTCCGGCTATAGGTGTCGGACCCGGTGTTTTCTTTTCAGTTCGGGTTGAGCGGTGCGAGTGTGCCGTCCTCAGGTGGGTTTCAGAACATTCATTATTTCATCCCTATCTCATACCGCTGGAACGCAAGTCCATTTGGGGAGGAGCAAGGAGACAACTTCATGAGCAAGGCCCTCCTGTATGACGCAACCATGTGCATCGGCTGCAAGCAATGCGAGGTCGCATGTGCGCAGCAGAACAAGCTGCCCTACAGCGACGAAGTAGCCGCGGAATCCGTTCAGTCAGAGCACAAGTACACGGTTGTCCTGACAAAACAAGAAAAATTTATGCGCCGGCTGTGCATGCATTGCGAGCATCCGGCATGCGCCTCGGTTTGTCCGGTCGGTGCATTTCACAAAACCGCCGAAGGGCCGGTGGTTTACGACGTTTGGAAGTGCATCGGTTGCCGTTACTGCATGGTCGCGTGCGCATTTGCTCAGCCAAAATACGAATGGCAATCGCTGAATCCGCGGGTGCGCAAATGCATTATGTGTCCCGACCGCATCAAGGCTGGACAGCAAACCGCGTGTGCAGAGATATGTCCCACCGGAGCGACGAAATTTGGCGAACGCGATGATCTGATAAAGGAAGCTCAAAGCCGAATCCAGCAGAATCCCTCGAATTACGTGCCACACATTTATGGGCTGACCGAAGTCGGCGGAACAAACGTGTTGCTGCTCTCCAGCGTTCCATTTGAGACGTTCGGATATCCCAAGCCGGAGAAGCTCGGGGAAACGCCTTTACCTGAATACACTGGCCGGGTGATGTCGAAGGTACCGGATTTCATTCCGCTGTGGAGTCTGGTGCTGGGCGGAGTGTACTGGATTACGCATCGGCGTGAAGATGTAGCCGCCGCAGAAGCAGAAGAGAAGAAGCAGGAACCCAAGGACGGTGCGCGATGAATTTCAAACCGACGTTTTGGAAGTTTGTGTTCCTGGTAATTATCTGCCTCGGCATTTACTCGGCCTACGTCCGTTATGCGCACGGGCTGGGAGCCGTCTCCAATATGAGCGACCAGTTCCCGTGGGGCATCTGGATCGGCTTTGACGTCCTTTGCGGCGTGATGCTGGCGGCTGGCGGCTTCATTGTGATTGGCGCGGTACACCTGCTCAACATCGAGTGGATGCACAGTGTCGTTCGCCCCACCGTTTTGACAGCGTTTCTCGGATATTCCCTGGTGATCGTGGGCCTGCTGTTCGACCTTGGCCGGCCTTGGTACATCTGGCACCAGCTCATTTATATGAACCCGCATTCCGTCATGTTCGAAGTAGGGTTCTGCGTGATGTTCTACACCACGGTGCTGTTTTTCGAGTTCCTTCCGAATGTGCTGGAGCGGTTCAATTTGAAGAAGCCTCTCGCCTGGATCAGAGGCATCATGTCGGTGTTTGTAGTAGCGGGAATTCTGCTCTCCACTCTGCATCAGAGCTCTCTCGGAGCGCTTTACCTCATTATGCCGAGTAAATTGCATCCGCTCTGGTATTCGCCGGCGCTACCGTTTCTTTTCTTCGGTTCGGCCGTTGCCGTTGGGTTGGCGATGACGATTTTCGAATCGTGTCTCAGTTCGCGGGTGTTTGGACGGCAACTTGAATTACCGGTATTAGTCCAGCTCGGTGATGTTTTGCTGGTCGTCCTACTGATCAATGCGCTGCTGCGCCTTGAGGACTTCTTTCACCGCGGGCAGTTCGCCAATATCGTTAAGCCGAGCTATGAAGCGTACTTCTTGTGGCTTGAGTTGGCGCTGGCCTTCGTGATTCCGATCACCCTGCTGAGCTTCAAAAAAATCCGCCGTTCACCCGATGGATTGTATTTGGCGTCGGTGATCTGCCTGCTGGGCTTCGTCACCAATCGACTGAATGTGAGTGTGACTGGTTTCGAAACCTGGGTCGGACATCACTACGTGCCCAAGTGGACGGAGTTCATGATTACCCTGGCGATCATCGCGACAGGTTTTGCGCTATTCGGGTTGGCAGTGAAGTACCTGCCGATCTTCCCGGAAGCAGAACATGCCAAGGCTGCGCCTCCCCTGAAGGTAACTGCGCGAAACACGGTTCATGCTCCTGTTTTAGTAGAAGTAGAAAATGCCGGAGATTGAGCCAACTCGGGCTCGATGGAAGCGTCTTACGCACAGCATCAGCAGCAAGCTGATTGCGCTTCTGCTGACCAGCCTCATTGTAATTTTCAGTCTATTGGGATATCTCAATATCCGCCTGCAACAAGAGCATCTTGAAGCTGCGACGCTCACGGCCGCCGAGCGCGTGAGTGACGTGATCCGCCGCAGCACAACCTACTACATGCTACGTAACGATCGCGAAGGCCTGTACCGAACGATTCAGACCATGGCGGATGAACCCGGGATGGTGAAGGTCCGCATTATCGACCGCGATGGACGAATTACCTATTCCACAGACTCAAGCGAACTGAATCGAGTCATCGATAAGACCGGCGAGGCTTGCTATGCCTGTCACGCGCAATCGCAACCGCTGGCCCGGCTCGATCGCCCGGACCGGTTTCGCATTTACCGCAACGGCGGCGGCAAACGGGTTTTGGGAATCATCACGCCCATCGAAAATCAACCGTCGTGCTCTAACGCGGCCTGCCATGCGCATCCAGCAAGTCAGCGGGTTCTGGGGGTGCTCGATACGAATCTGTCGCTGGCGAAGGCCGACGTCCAGTTGGCTGAAAGCGACCGTCAAACCATTGCTTACACATTCGCAGCCATGCTGATCGTGGCGGCCCTGAGCTGGATCTTCATCGTCCGCGTCGTGGACAAGCCGATCAAGGCGCTATCTGAAGGAACCCAACAGCTATCGCAAGGCGAGCTTGGGTATCAGATCACAGTGCACTCCCAAGACGAAGTCGGAGACCTTGCTCGCTCATTCAACGGCATGAGCCTGCAACTGCGAATGGCGAATGAGCAAATCCTCGCTTGGGCCAAGACGCTGGGGGAGCGTGTCGAAGAAAAAACTGCCGAGCTCAAGAAGGCGCATGAGCATGTGCTGCTGGTCGAAAAAATGGCGACCGTAGGCAAGATGGCAGCCGTGGTTGCGCATGAGATCAACAATCCGCTGGCCGGAATCCTCACCTATGCGAAGTTGCTGCGCAAATGGATAGACCGTGGGCAAATGAAGGGAGAGAAGCTCAAAGAAGCCGGCGAATGCCTGGATTTGATCGGTGGCGAGAGCCGTCGTTGTGGAGACATCGTGCGCAATTTATTGACCTTCTCCCGCACAGCGCCCATGAATCTCGAAACCGTGGACGTGAACATGATCGTTGACCGCGCGGTTCGACTGGTTCATCACCAGTTAGAACTCGACGGCATCGAGTTGCAGCTTCACGTTGACGACACACTGCCAAAGGTGCATTGCGATTCGGCGCAGATCGAACAGGTCTTGCTGGCGCTTATCATGAACGCAATTGACGCGATGCCACACGGCGGGAATTTGTGGCTGCGAACCGGCATGAACCGGGCGGGCGATAAGGTAGAAGTTGAAGTCCGCGATGACGGAACCGGGATCTCCCCCGAAGTCCTCCCGCATATTTTTGAGCCTTTTCAAACAACCAAAGAACAGGGCCACGGTGTAGGTCTTGGGCTTGCGATCAGCCACAGCATTATTGAGCGGCATCAAGGCCGCATCGAGGTGGACTCACAGCTGGGCAAAGGGACCGCGTTCAGGTTCTTTTTGCCTGTGGTGGTTGCTGCTACGGAGCATGAGTTCGTTGAAGCAGCG
>JAFAGX010000405.1 GCA_019237515.1 Acidobacteriaceae bacterium | reverse complement strand
ATTGCCGGAATTGCTGACTCCTGACTACTGGCTCCTGACTACTTCCTCTCCGCCAAATACGAATCCTTGTAGCCCAAGTAATTATTGGCGTAGCGCAGAATCGTCTCCTGGTCTTTCTCATCTAGCTTGCGGCGGAATTTCCCCGGTGATCCCATCCACAACGATCCGGGTTCCACAACCGCCTTCTCAGGAATCAAAGTGCCAGCAGCAATGATTGATCCAGCCCCGATTTTCGCTCCGTTCAAAACGATGCAGCCCATGCCAATCAGGCATTGGTCTTCGATCCTGCAGCCGTGCAGGGTCACTGAATGTCCCACAGTGACATATTCGCCGACAACAACGTCGTACTGCTCCTTCATGCCATGCAAGACGCTACAATCCTGGATATTCGAATGAGCGCCAACTCGTATGGAGTGCACATCACCGCGCAGCACGGCATTCATCCACACGCTGGCATGTTCGCCAAGAACTACATCGCCGATGAGTTGCGCAGAGTCATCCACATAACATGACGAAGCGATTTTGGGCGTGATGCCCTTATAGGCTCGAATCATTGATTACTCGGAAGAACTATGACGATAGCACAGGAGGGGAAACGACGATTTCCATCATGCTCCCAGTCTTCAATTTTCCGTGACCCGCGGGGCCGAGGGGGCTCGCGGAGGTTTCGGGGTTTCCGGCACTTCCGATTCTTCGTCCGACGACGATAATTTGCGAATCTCGATCGTACCGTGCTCGTTGTTTACGACCAGCCGCGGGCCGCCAGTTCCCACGCTTCCGGTTGCGCTCGTCTGCGAATCATCGATCTTCAAGCCGTTGAAGTCGGTTTCGATCTCGCCGCCCGTGGCACGCGCATCCAGCTGAAAGCCCGCTTTATCGGGAACATATATCTGGATGTCCCCCTTTCGGTTCTCCACCTGCATGCTGCCCAACCGCTTCACGCGTAACTCGATCGATCCGTTCTCATCCTGCAGCCGCACATCTCCAGAAACATTCGTCAAACGAACATCTTTTGCTCTCGTGGATAATCGTACCGGCCCGGTTACATTGCTCGCCTGCAGGTCGCCCGAGTCGAGATCCAAATCGCCATCCAGACGCCCAAGCTGCATATCTGTACGAGACGACTTAAACACGACTCCCTGGCCAATTTTCGCCAGCTTCACACTCTCCATAAATTCGCCGTCGAGATGAACCGCTCCTTTGATATCTTCGAGAGACACATCATTCGCCCGGCCTTCAATCGAGACATCCGAGCTGACCTGCGAAACTCGAGCCGCGCTATGGTCGAGGTTTAAGCTGACTTTCCCATTGATGTCCGAGGCCGACACTTCATTGTGCTGTGCCGAGATCTGCACGTCGCCGTCGCGGCCCAGAACGCTGACATCGCCGGAATGGGTCTGAATGCTTACGTTTGCTTTTCGCGGCAGCAAAATGTCCAGGTCCTCCGCAACGCGATGATCCCCTGACCCCTGGTTGTTCGCATTCAGCGTCACCTGGTTTCCGCTGACGGCCAGCTGCGGTTTGCTTGCCGCATTGTATTTATCGGCTTCAGACTGGTTGTCGGCATTGACCCGCTTGTGAACAGAAACGTGAATTTGACTATCAGTCGAGGTGCTGACGTTCACGGCTCCCCGTGCATCCACAACGTGCAGGCTGCCCCCAGCCGGGAATTCCTGGGACAGCTGATCTTCATACGTGTACTTCTCGCCGAACCAGGTGAAGTCGCTGTCATCGATGTTGATCTGATCCTTCAGCTGTCCCCAATCGACACGCGACATCTGCGTGGCTGTGAAGCCGAGGACAATCACCAGGATGATCAGGAAAATGCTGCCAACGCCCAATCCGGAAGGCCGATATCCCTGCCTCTGTGCCGCTTGATATTCAACCAATTTGATAACACCGGCCACAATCAGGATGACAGGCCAATAATGAGCGAACCAGGAACCCAAGTTGGACCAGTGCAGGTATCCCATTGTGCCTAGCAGAAACAGAATGCCGACGGAGATCAGAATGATCGGTCCAGAAACTGAACGCCGGTAGCGTGACGGCGGAATCTGGCTCGGCGGCGCTTGCACCGGACTAGCCATTTCTCACCTCAGTGACGGGCGGCTGGGTTTCTCCGGTTCCAGCTGTCGGACCGCTATCGATAGGCGACGCTGGTGGTGGCAGGCTCGGTGGCGTTCTGCTTTCCAGCAGCTTGGTAATTCCGATTGCGAGCAGCAGAATCGGCCAAGTGCGATGCCAACCTGGTCCGCCAATGTTATCGATGAGAGACAAGCCGCCAATCGTAACCAGTACGACTGGACCTACCAAGCCCCGCATGCGTTCCGAATGGGTATAAACACGATTCGAGGCAACAATCCCCCAACGCCTGGCGAAAAGCCACAGCCCGAGCAGAATCAGCAGACAGGGCCAGAATATCTGTACGCTGAATTCAAACACTCCCATGGTCTTCAGGAGGAAAATGACGCCGAGACCGATCAGCACAACCGCGCCAACAGGAATCTTGAACGTGTCGACCTTCTCGCCTGCTCCGAACGCTTGGCCAAGTCCCAAGGGATCGGGAATTGGCTGCCCGGTCTGGATAGCTTTCGCGGTCCGCACCGCGTCGATGATTTGCCACACATAGAAAAAAGCAAAGGTAAACGCGCAGATAGTGTCCAGCGGGCTACTCTGATCCATGCCAACGATCAGGCCGACAAAAATCAGCAGGTGCGCTAAGCCTTTCGCGTATTGGCCGCAATACACCGCCCCCACGCCAAACGGAAAGAAACCTGCCAGAATGCCAGCGACAGTCGGGTTCGGCCCCGAACTCGTAACTGCCACGGGCTGACCAGGAGCGACGAATCCTGCAGCTGGCGGTAATGCCGTAGCTGGTTGCGCTGCGCCCAGGCGTTCCGCAAGGCAGTTCTCGCAGTAAATCACCCCCTTAACATCGCGGGTGCAACTGGCGCAAAGCGCTTTGCCGCAGGTGCGGCAGTAAGCAACTGCCGGGCTTGCGGGGTGGTTGGCGCAGTTCATAATTCCCTCCTGTGTGCGGCTAGATTCACTACAGGCGGGGTGTCAGGAAGAGACGCCAGGATCACCTGGCTATCTCCCTGACTGTAGTTGCGTTGTTCTTTCTGATCGGGCTGTCCACTGGTGTTGTCGTTTCGTTGATTGTTGTCTCTCTTCGCAGGCGCCGGCTCGGCGGGAGTGGTGGCGCGCTTGAATTCGCGAACACGGGATTCAATCTCATATACGAAGCGAATGTTCTCGTAATATTTGGCGACCTTGCCGGATGTTTCGTAGTAGGTTCTGCGGATGGCGCTCGGCCTCAGATCGACATGGCGAATGTCGCTCAGCTTCACGCCGGCCAGGCTCAGCGAAACTGAGAGCGAAAAGAAGGCCATGCCAAACGACATGGCAAATCGCGGCTGCCTGGCTACTGCGACGATCGGAGCAACCAATGCCCCTGTCCGGGTCCTGATCCTATCGAACCATGACGCGTGGACAGCAACAGGCCCGTGCAGTCGGGCTGTATCAATTCCACTGGTCGCTGCCAGGATGTTGTGGACCAGATGCTGCGGTGGGTCAACTTCCACCAGTTGTTCCAGCCAGTGCTTGCCAACTTCGGCTTCAGCGAGCAACGGTCCACAGACCGGGCAGGACTTCGCGTGTGACTGGAAAGCCGCAGCCTTTGGCCCGGTTAGTATCTTGTCCAGCGCGTCGCTAAGCAGCGCGTCAAACTCGCTGCACTGCATATCGTTATGGTGTTCCGCTGCCATTACATTACCTGTTTATATGTACGTTGTAGCAGGCGCGCAAGTTCCGCGCGACCGCGGTTTATTCGTGATTTGACGGTTCCCTCCGGTACCTTTAGTACCGTGGCAATTTCTTTGTAGTCCATATCTTGCAAGTCCCTTAGAATCACAGCTTCACGAAGATCTGGCGAAAGCTTCTGGAGCGCTACGTGCACCGTCTCGCCAACCTGCCTGCTTTGCACCGTGGCATCGGGCGCGGCGGCGCTATCCGGCAGTTGTTCGCTTAATGGCATCGCATCTTCATGCTCCGACGGCGCCGCGTCAAGTGAATCTGTAAGCCGGTCCTGCTTGGTTTTACGAAAATGATCCACCAGCAGGTTTCGCGTAAGTGTCGTCACCCACGTCATGAAGGCGCCGCGCTCGATATCGTACGAGTTCAGCGTGCGATACATTTTGATGAAGACTTCCTGGGTGAGGTCTTGAGCATCATCCGCGGAGCCCGCAAACCGATAGCAGATGTTGTAAATGCGCCGATGGTAGCGCTGAACGAGTTCCTCCCATGCGCCCGCGTCGCCGGCCACGCAGCGACGGACAAGCAGCATTGCGACTTGGGGGTCGTCCAAAAGGCACTCCCGAAGGCATTTCTACCTTCGACTGTCGGCGGCGCCTGAGGCTGCCAGTCCAGCCCTAACAGCACAAGACAATACGTCAGCAACCCACGAAATGTTCTGGATTGTCTTAGAAACAGAGCATTGTAGCAGGGCGTGAAACGGGGCAAACAAAAGACGAATGCGACGGTTCGGGCGGAGCTGCTTAGTTTGCTCACACACGGACAGGCACCCAAGCCTGCCCTCAGGGATGTTGAAGGAGTTGTCCGGGGGAGCGAAGCTCCGCACGGAGGATAGCGGGCACGTCCTCTACTCGCTCGTAAAGTAATCCACCGTCACCGGATTCTCGAACAGTGAGTAATCCCTCGTGACAACCGTGATCCCGGTATCCGTAACGAAGTAGCGTTGGCGGTCGGCTTCCGCGTCGTAGCCGATGGTCGTGCCTTCGGGGATGTGTACATCGCGATCGATG
>JAFAGX010000560.1 GCA_019237515.1 Acidobacteriaceae bacterium | reverse complement strand
CCAGCGTGCCCGAGAATACTTAGCGTCAGCTCAACCCGGCTGCTCACCCCGAGTTTTTCGAAGATCCGGAAGAGATAGTTTTTGATCGTATGTTCACTTAAGCCCAGTACCGCCGAGATCTGTCGATTGCTTTTCCCTTGAGCGACTAAATGCGCAATCTCTTCCTCGCGTTTGCTCAAAGAACCAGTACATTGGAGCTGCTCGGTTCTCGCGGCATGCTCCACGAGAGCATCGAGCACATATTCGATTTCTGCGGAACAAGCCCAAACCTGACCGGCACACACCGCTCGGATGCACTCCGACAGTGAGGTAAACGAGTTGGACCGATAAAGCACTCCGCGCGCGCCGGATGCAAATGCTTCAAGGAGCACAGGTCGATCCGGCGAATCCAATAGGGCCACAATCGCCAAATCAGGGTTTTGCCGATGGACTTGCAGGACAAAACCCGCATCGAAGCTGGCTTCTAGCGCGATCAGAGCCACATCAAAATTTCCGTGTTGAAGAAGGCGCAGTGCTTCTTGTGAGTCGGAAACCGGAATACAGTCACAGGGGCAAGTGGCGTGCACCGTTTGGGCCAGGCTATGACAGCTCATGACCGCAGGGTCGGCGACGAGGATCTGAAGCTTTGGATTCGAATTGGGAAGGGCAGTCAACATTGTGTCCTGAAAAGCCGAGTGAACAAACCGCAGCATTGTACGCAGAGCATCTCGTTTCAACAAGAGTCCTGAGTCTCCGGGCACCCAGCCTCCTGGAGTGGATTCATTGGCGCTGTGGGCCTGAATTCGATAAAATCGTGCTGAAAGTGTTCCTCCCCTTATTTTTCCTAAGCCGAAAGACTCCGTGACTTTTATCCACTTGTTAGAACGTTCACCTGAGAAGCACAGTCAAAGTGGCGGGTCCTGGGCATCTCGAGCCCAGAGCCTGGAATCTATTGTGATTACACTTTTCAACCTGGAAAGCTAGAGGAACTGGCATGTTCTTGAAGTATTTTGGTCTGACGGAGCAGCCCTTCGGCGTGACGCCGGACCCGCGCTTTTTGTACCTAAGTTCGGCACATCGAGAAGCCCTGGCGGCACTGTATTACGGAATCGAGGCAAACCGGGGATTTCTGGGTCTGATTGCGCAGCCCGGGATGGGAAAAACGACACTGCTTTTTCATTTGCTGGAGAAGTTTCAAAGTTCGGCCCACACCGCATTTATTTTTCAAACTCAATGTACCCCGCGCGAGTTCATGAGGTTCCTGCTGGCGGAAGTCGGGTACGAAGGTGAGACACAAGATCTGGTGCGATTGCACGAGGAATTCAATCGTCGACTTATCGACGAGGCTCGTGCCGGCAGGAGAATGATTCTTGTGGTCGATGAGGCACAAAATCTTTCTCCTGAGGTGTTGGAGACGGTGCGCTTGCTTTCGGATTTTGAAACGCCCCGAGCCAAGCTTATGCACATTATCCTGTCCGGGCAACCTCAGCTGGCGGACAAACTGGCCAGCCCAGGTTTGGCACAACTGCGGCAACGAGTATCAATTCTTCACGGGCTTGAGCCGCTGACAATTCCTGAGGTCAAGAGTTACATCGAGCATCGACTCAAGGTTGCAGGCTACACGGGAGATACGCCGTTCACTCGAGAGGCGTACGAGATGATTGCGAAGTTCACGCAAGGCATACCGCGGAACGTGAACAATTTTTGTTTCAACGCCTTTGCCCTGGCTTGCGCATTGCAAAGGCAAACCATCGATGCCGAGATCGCAAAAGAAGTGATCTCAGACCTGGACATCTCGCGGTTCACATCGGCGGCACTTCCCGAGAATCCCTGCTTTGAGCCACTATCCACGAAGGCTTCTGAGCTTGCCTCGGAACTGGAGAATGCAGCTGAAGCAGAAATGCTCTCTCCGGCGGAAGCGGCGGCTTACATGCAGGAAGTTGTCTTGAAGCTGAAAAGCTGGCGCTTGTCACAAGGGAACGATACGAGCGACGAAGCTTCGGCCACAGCAAAAACCTAGTTTATTCTCTAATGTTTTAGCCGGCGGTTGCGAGTTCAGTCGCAGGAGTAGCTGGATTCCAGAGTGCTCTTCCCCCTGGCGGGGGCAACAGCGGCTTTGCCGTCAGTTTTACCTGAGTCCGGCACATGCCCCATGCTGTAAGCGTAAAGAACTACTTCGACGCGCTTTGAAACACCAAGCTTGTCAAAGATGCGAAACAGATAGTTCTTGACCGTATGTTCGGTTAGTCCCAGTCGTTGCGCGATCTCACGATTTGACAGACCTTCGGCCACGCAGCGCACAACTTCCTGCTCGCGACGAGAGAGCAACTGGGTCCCCTTTGCGTCGGTCAGGCGCAGCGGTAAAGCTTCCCCGAGCGCATCCAGAAGATAGCGGAGTTCCTTACTATTGGCCCAGATCTGCCCCTGATGCACGCAGCAGATGCATTTAGCTAAGAGCTTTAGCGATCCGTTGCGTGAGAAAACGCCCCGGGCGCCAGCACGAAAAGCCTCTACAACCTGGCTTCGTTCGCCGGAATCCAGCAGCATGACCACGCGGGTTTCCGGGCAGGCACCACGCACTTCGCGCGCGATTTGAAAGCCTTTTCCCTTGTTGCCATCAAGTTCAGCGCCTATGACCACGACTGCAGGCTTTTCTCTCGTAATGGCGTTAATGATGCCTTCGGCATTCGGGGCGGCTTCGATGACGTAAAAGCGATTGTCCCGTTGCAAAGCTGAGGCAAGCAGTTGACTGCTCATCATATTGCTGTCGGCAGCCAATACGCGGATCACTTCAGATACTTCTGGCAGGCTAATCACTTGCGCCACAAGCCATCCCCCACATTTATGAAATTGCGTAAATCAAAGAAGCCTTGAACGAAGAGACGGGGATAACATCCAACGGGAGGAGAAAGTCCCACCTCCAGTCGCTACGCTGGCGACTAGTGATTGGGACTTTATTCTCACAAGCCCGAGTTGTAAATGGCACTTTGGTGCTAGAGATGGTCTCAACTTACAGAAACAGCTTCAGTTAGAGGCAGATGACTTGGAAGTCTGCAAACCAAACCCTTGCTGCGCCATCCGTGCGATCTCACGGCCTATGGCGAGCGATGCAGTCGCCGCCGGTGATGG
>JAFAGX010000429.1 GCA_019237515.1 Acidobacteriaceae bacterium | reverse complement strand
CAATCTGTTCCTGGCGGGGCAGATTAATGGCACGAGCGGGTATGAAGAAGCGGCATGTCAAGGTCTGATGGCTGGAATCAATGCGGCGCTGAGAGTGAAGCGCGAAGCACCGCTGATTTTGGATCGCACCGAAGCGTATACAGCCATTCTGATCGATGATCTGATTTCTAAGGGCACCAATGAGCCCTATCGCATGTTCACGTCACGCGCGGAATTCAGGCTGCACCTCCGAATCGACAATGCCGACCGGAGACTTACGTCGCATGGCCGCCGGGTTGGGCTAATCTCCGACGCGGCATGGCAGGAATTCCTGGCAAAACAAAAGCGTCTGGAGTTAATGGCAAGAGTTCTGCAGGAAAGCAAGCTCACCTCCGAAATGGCGCAGAGAATTCCCGAAATTAATTCAGCCGTCTCCGCACTGGTCGGTCAAACCTTGGCTCAGCTCCTTAAGAGACCGGAGGTAAACATCGAGCAACTCCTTCCCGCGCTTCGGGAGCTCAATCCCACTTTGTTCGAACGCGATGGAACGTCGGCCTCTTCGTTGCCGGCTGAACTGCGGAATGAGCTTAAATCGGTGGAGACAGAAATCAAATACGAAGGGTACCTTGCTCAACAGCAACGCGCGATTGATCGGCTGAAGAAGGCCGAGCAGCGTAGCATCCCTGAGTGGTTTGACTATCGCTCTGTCAGCGGACTTTCTCGCGAGATGCAGGAAACACTTCTAAAGATCCGCCCGCGCACACTTGCGCACGCATCGAGCATTCCCGGGGTTACTCCTGCCGCGGTGTCGCTGGTGAATGTCTACATAGAAATCCAGGCGAGAAGGCGGGAGCAAGCCACCACAGCGGTTTAATGTGGTGGTGATTCCAGAGGCGCGTGTTGCTTTGACTAAGCGGAGTAGCCTATCCTTAGTTCCAGCAGGTGGGGTAAAGCAAGAATATTCCTATGCACCGCCAAACGGCTAGATTGCTGCTGATTTTTCTGCTCGTGGGGATTCTTATCCCACTGGCGTCAGCAGTCGCCGAACCTGCTCCGCACGCATGCTGCATGCGAAAACCGCTGCATGCGCAAACCACGCACGAATCCCAGGTCAATCCACCTGCGGGTTGCTGCAACCATGATTGCTGCCGTTCGCTGACCGTTCGGCAATGGGCGCATGTAGGTTTCTGGTGCGCTCCGCATTCAACATCTGCTGTTCCGTTGTCTGCCGCCGTCCGAAATACCAGAGCCATGAAGCGATTTGTGGCTTGCCAGTCTGTCCGGGCGCCTCCCGCTTTTCCTATAGCTGATTCTTCGCAGAACCTTACGTAGATTCTGAGCAACGGAATCGCCGCTTTCGTCGTGGGAGATTGTCCCGCTCATTCGCCCAGTTTCCGCGCGTGGTTCTGACCGTTCATCCTCCTCAAACGGTAAAGGGAGAAAACTATGCGCTCGATCCTGACGTCAGTCATGCTATTACTCGTGTTCCCAGCCAGTGCGACGATTTTCGGCTCCGTTCGTGGCGTCATTCACGATCCGCAACACCGCCCGGTGCAGGGGGCCATGGTTATGGTCAAGGCGAAATCTTCCGAATGGTCTCAGACGACAACTACCAATTCCAATGGCGAATTTGAATTTCAGACCGTACCACTTGGTGAGTACATCGTCTCAGTAGCGAGCTCCGGCTTCATTCAAACCGCCCAGGACGTAGTCGTTATTTCGGGAACGCAGCCGGTTGTTCACTTTCAATTGAAGGTTCTAGCGAAGTCCGAGACCGTGAACGTATCGGCCGCACCGGAGGTTGTACCTACAGACACGGCCACGCCAACAACGTTAATCAGTCGCGAGAATATCGAGCGCACCCCGGGCGCCGACCGCACCAATAGCATGGCGATGATTACCGACTACGTGCCAGGGGCATATGTTGTCCATGACATGTTGCACATCCGTGGAGGCCATCAAACCACCTGGCTGGTGGATGGAGTGCCGGTGCCTAACACCAACATTGCGGCTGACATCGGCCCCCAGTTCGACCCTAAGGACATTGATTATCTTGAGATCAACCGCGGAAGTTATGGCGCAGAGTTCGGCGATCGAACTTATGGAGTGTTCAATGTGGCTCCGCGCACCGGTTTTGAGCGCAACAACGAAGCGGAGTTGATTATGAGTTTCGGCAATTTCCATCAGACCAATGACTCGCTGAGTTTTGGCAGTCACACGGAACGCTTCGCCTACTATGCCAGCTTGAATGGGAACCGCAGCAATCTCGGCTTGCAGCCACCCGTTCCCCAGGTAGTGCACGATGCGGCCAACGGCTATGGCGGCTTTGGGACCCTCATCTTCAACGTCGACCCTTCGAACCAGCTTCGATTGGTGACGTCTTTGCGGCGCGATTATTATCAGGTTCCTTACGATCCCTTCCCGAACGATATCGAGAACGGATCAATCGCGGCGAACGGCTTCACGCCGCAATACCCAAGCATCGGTTTGCGCGATGGCGAGCACGAGTCTGATGCTATCCTCAACGTTTCATGGGTTCACACCTTCAACTCCAACGTGTCAGCGACCTTCTCCCCCCTTTTCCACTACAACAGCGGGGACTATAACAGTCGCCCTACGGACGTCCCGGTGGCTACGACCCAAGACCGCGCATCGACCTACGTCGGCGGACAGGGCAGCCTCTCGGCGAATTTCGCAAGAAACAATCTGCAGACGGGGTTCTTCAGCTTTTACCAGCACGACAGAGAACTTTTCGGTGCGATCTTTAATGATGGGAGCGGCAACGCACCGATCAGCGACATCCAACACCCGACTGGAAACCAGGAGACATTTTTCGTTGACGACAAGTTCACCCCATTTCCCTGGCTGACCCTGATTGCCGGCATGCGGCCGACGCGGTTTTCCGGCGAAATATCCGAAAGTGCAATCAGTCCGCGCTTCGGAGCAACTGTGACCATTCCGAAGATTCGCTGGACCTTTCGCGGTTTCTACGGACATTACTATCAAGCTCCGCCCTTGCTGACTGTAAGCGGGCCTGCGCTCATTAATTTCGCGCAGGGGCAGGGTCTGGGGTTTGTGCCGCTGCATGGAGAATTCGACGAAGAACATCAGTTCGGCGTGGCTATCCCATTCCGCGGTTGGGTGCTCGACGCCGACAACTTTCGCACCAACGCCAGAAATTTCTTCGACCACAATAACATCGGGGATTCCAGCATCTTTTTCCCGATCACTGTCTCAAGAGCGGTGATTCGCGGCTGGGAGCTCACGCTGCGATCCCCTCGCTTTGCCCATCGGGCACAGATTCATCTCGCCTACTCCAACCAGATCGCCGAGGCAAGCGGGACCATCACTGGCGGTCTTACAGACTTTTCTTTTTCTCCGGAGTTAAGTCCTCTCGATCACGATCAGCGCAACACTCTCAATGTTGGCGGTGATGTAAGTCTGCCTTGGCGCTCTTATGCTGCGACCAATATCAATTACGGCTCGGGGTTCACGAATGGCTTTCCTGGTCAGCCCTACCCTGGTGACTATCTGCCCGCGCACACTACTTTTGATTTGTCGCTAGGCAAAGATTTTGGCGAGAGAATCTCTGCGTCGTTGAATCTTTTGAACGTCACCAATCGCCGCGTGGAACTCGACAACAGCCTGACTTTCGGCGGTTTTCACTGGGACAATCCGCGGGAAATCTACGTGCAGTTCCGCTATCGATTTCACTATTGAGTAGATTGAAGACAGTGCAGTTCAAAACCAGCTTACAATGCGGAGCTTGCTGTTAAGATGAAAATAAGTTTCGATAGCGCCATCCTCATCGCATGATCGGTCAAACCATCTCGCATTACCGAATTATCGGCCCACTCGGCAAAGGAGGGATGGGCATAGTGTATGAGGCGCAGGACCTAACGCTGGGGCGCCGAGTTGCGCTGAAGTTTCTTCCCCCCGACGTGGCTCGAGATCAGATTGCATTAGATCGCTTTCTCTTGGAGGCGCGGGCCGCCTCAGCGTTAAACCATCCCAACATTTGCACGATTTATGCGGTCGAGAGCGATGCCGGCCAATCGTTTATCTCCATGGAGCTTTTGGAGGGACAAAGTCTCGATCACACGTTGCACGCGGGGCCGCCGGCTCTGGATCGCCTGCTCGAGATCAGCATCCAGCTTGCGGATGCGCTTGAGGCAGCTCACGCGAAAGGCATTATCCACCGCGACATCAAGCCAGCGAACATCTTCGTCACGCAACGAGGGCAGGTAAAGGTACTCGACTTTGGACTGGCGAAACTGACAAAACCAGCTGACGGTGAGATGGAAACGGCGACAACAATTGCCGGGCCTGCGCCTTTGACAAGCCCAGGATCGACGGTGGGAACCGTCGCCTTTATGTCTCCCGAGCAGGCGCGCGGCCAGGCACTGGATTCGCGAACAGATTTGTTTTCTCTAGGAACTGTGCTCTATCAGATGGCCACCGGGAAGTTACCCTTTCCCGGCAACACTTCGGCCCTCATTTTTGAAGCCATCCTCGGCCGCGACCCGGTGCCGGCAACCCAGATTAATCCTCAGCTGCCGCTGAAACTGCAGGAGGTCATTGAAAAGCTGCTGGAAAAGGACCGTGAGATTCGATACCAATCAGCGGCGGACTTGCGGGGAGATTTAAAACGTCTGAAACGCGACACTGAGTCTGGCCGCAAGTCCACATCCGGAACTCCGACGGTTGTGGGCTCCCGGATTGCCTCTCAGCCGAGTTTTAGTAGCTCGCGAGTTGTTAGCGCGGCGCGCCAAAACAAGATCAGTGCTGCTGTCGCGGGAATCGCGATTGCCGTGGTTCTGGCGGCGGCTGCGTATGGAATCTACGCTCTTGTTAATCGCAAGCCTGCTGCTCCGTTTCAAGACATCTCTGTCACGAAAGTGACCGACACGGGGAAAGCAGCGCAGGTCGCCATTTCTCCCGATGGCAAATACATCCTGAATGTGGTTGATGACGAAGGCCAGCAAAGCCTATGGCTACGGAACCTTCCAACCAATAGCAATACTCAGGTGGTGGGTCCAGCGGACGTGGACTACGCCGGTTTACGATTTTCTCCCGATGGGAACTACTTGTATTTCGTGCGAAGCGAACCTGGCAGTCATGAGTTGAAATACCTCTATCGCGCCCCGGTGCTAGGAGGCAACACACAAAAGCTTGCTACCGACGTCGATTCAAATGTGACCTTCTCTCCGGATGGCCGGGAGTTTGCCTTCGTTCGCTACAACAATCCGGAAGCTGGGAAGTTTCGCCTCTTGTCCATGCCGGCCGATGGGGGAGAGGAGAAAGTGCTGCTCAGCGCTCCTATCACGAGCGGCTTGTACGATCCCGCCTGGTCGCCGGATGGAAAAATAATCGCCGGAAGCGTGATTCAACCTGGCGATGCTCTCGGTGGACTGGTTAGCTTTGAGATTGCTGGCGGCAAGCGACAGGTGTTCTTTACCACGGATGAAGTCCTGCAGCGGCCGGTCTGGCTACCTAACGAAAGCGGATTTCTGACCCTTTCGGCGCTCGCGCGCAGCCAGATTATTTTCGTCTCGTACCCTGAAGGAAAATCTTCTCCCGTCACGCGGGATACCAATGACTATTCCGATTTGAGCGTGGCAGCCGATGGTCACACGTTGGCTGCAGTTTCCCGCGAGTCTCATTTCAATTTGTTCACGGAACAGGCGGCAGGAAACGCGCAGCCCCGGCAGATCACGTCGGGAGCCCCCGCGAAGAATTTTACCTGGACGCGCGATGGTCAGATTGTCAGAGATTCGCCGACAGGGTTAAGCATCATAAACCCCGAGACCGGAAGTGTTACCCGATTGCCTACCCCGGGCGCTCGTTTCACTTCTGCGCCGTCAGCCTGCGGCGATGGGCATTACCTTACATTCACAGAACTCGCTTCGGGCCAACCCTTCATGCGGATCTGGCGAATGGACTCGGGTGGAGGCAACGTACGGGAGCTGTCCGACGGTAAAGCTCAAAACTTCTCGGTTTGCTCGCGCGACGGGCGCTGGGTTGTGTTTGAGGATGGAGCTGGCGGTGGTCAGTTGATGAAGATGTCGATCGAGGGTGGAAAAGCGGAACAGATATCACCCGACGGCGCATTGGTCGCTACGGGGTTCGATATTTCGCCCGACT
>JAFAGX010000397.1 GCA_019237515.1 Acidobacteriaceae bacterium | reverse complement strand
GAGTGTCGCATGCAAATTCGAGGTAAGAGGTTTTGTGAAAAGCGTCCATGCATATTGCAAGTTCGCGATAGCCATCATCGCGATGATGCAAGCGCACATTTGAACCCAGCGGTTGACCGTTTTGGGTTCGGGGCGAACAAAGGAGGTTACGTTTGTAGCCATTGCACCCTCCGGGGTGATTGATTGTCGGTCTTTACATATCTCTCCTGACAAACATTGTTACGAAAAAGAACCGCCTCCCTTGATTGCGGGAGGCGGCTGGCATTCTTATATCTCTTTGTGCAGCGGGATCACTCCCGGCACCAACCACTTTTCCCACATCTCGTCCACTTTGCTTTGGAAGAAGGCAATATCTTCGTCGGTGAAGTGAGCGAAACGGCCCTGCTTGAGCAGGTAATCGCGGACTGGCAGGCGTTTCATTCTGCCCTTAGCGATCGCCTCGGTTTTGCCGTAGAGCGTCAGCTTGCCGCATTCGACTTCATAGAGAGGCCAAATGCCGGTGTTCACGGCCAGTTCGCCGAGCTCAAACGAAAGCACAGGATCGAAGTCCCAGCCCTTCGGGCACGGATTCAGGCAGTGAATGAAGGTAGGCCCGCCGATCGACAACGCTTTGCGGACGTTGTTCATCGCTTGCAGTGGATACGATGTGGAGATGGTTCCCACATACTTGCAGGTCGGATGACCCGCCAGCATGAGGCCCGCCACATTCTTTTTCCAGCGATGATGCATGATCCGCTTTACCTTGCCCGGGGTGCTGAACGAGGTGTTTGCGCCCCACGGCGAGGTCCCGGAAATCTGGATATCCGTGTTGGCGTATGTCTCGTTGTCGTAGAGCAGGATCAGCAGGTTGTAATCGGGGTGGGTCATGGTGGCCGAGATGGCGTTGAGGCCCATGTCGGCGCCGCCACCGTCACCGCAGAACGCGATGACGTTGATCGGTTCGTCTTTCATGGCGCCTTTGCGCATCTGGGCCCGCAGCGCTGCTGCAACGCCCAGTGCACCCGAACCGGCGCTGCCCAGTTGCGTGTGCATCCAGGGAACGCCCCACGGAGTTGCGTAGTAAGAGGTGTTGGCGACATACATGCAGCCGGTGGCGCCCAACACAATCGTCCTTGGGCCTGCAGCCTTCGCCATCAGTTTCATGATTTGCGCAGACTCGCAGCCCTGACAGGTGCGGTGGCCGGCTGTGTAGTATTCGTTGTACGGAACCTTCTTCACTCCTTTGAATGGTTCCAGTACTTGGGTCGGTTTTTCATCTATAAATGTGCTCATTTGGTTGTCCTTTCCGGCTCAGCCCCGCAGCCCGATCCACTGAGTTAAGGGTTGCGCTTTTCCTTTTGCAGCTTCGAAGACGATCTGCGTGATCTCCTCTACGTCCGGGACGGTTACTTCACGTCCGCCGAGGCCGCAGATGAAATCCAGTACCGGTGGCCTGGTGCTGGCGCCGGTATACATCGCAGAGCGAAGTTCAGTAGCTACGACACCGCTCAGATTCGGGGACCCGAACGAGAAGTCACGATCGATGACGCCGATTGCTTTGAACCGCTCCAGGCATTTCGCGATCTCTGGACCGGCAAACGGACGGAACCAGCGCAGCCGCACGAACCCAACTTTCTTGCCTTGCTCGCGCAGCTTGCGGATGGCAACTCGCACCGGTGTGGATAGCGTTCCCATTCCCAGAAGAACGATCTCGGCATCTTCTGTCATGTACTCCTCGAAGAACGGATTGCCGTACTTACGGCCGAAGGTCTTTTCGAACTCGGCATAGACTTCGCGAATCACGTCGCAAGCATGCTCCGTGACTGCGTAGTTCTGGCGCCGAATCTCCATGACCCAGTCTTCGTTGGCTTGCGGAGCCACCGAGATGACGTTGTCGGGATGGAGCAGCAGGTCGCCGCGGTTGTAGCGAGGCAGGAACTTCTTCACCTGCTCCGCGGTGGGAATATTGACCAGCGACTGCGAGTGAGTCAGGAATGCACCGTCGCAGCTGATCGCCAGCGGAACGAACATTCGCCGGTCTTCCGCTACCCGATAGGCAATCAGCGCTGTGTCCAAGGCTTCTTGCGCGCTGTCCACCCAGGTGAGCAACCAACCAAGGTCACGAACAGCAAGAGCGTCGTTGTGCTCTACGCCGAACGCGCCCGGATCATCGAGCGCCCGGTTGCCAACCATGCAGACCATCGGGACGCGCAATGCCGGACTGACGGTCAACGCTTCCATCGCGTACATCCAACCCACGCCGCTCGATCCGCAGAACACCCGAGCTCCGCAGACCGATGCATGCTTGACGATTTCGAATTGTGAATGCTCGCCTTCTGCCACGATGTATTCGCAGTCCATTTCGCCATCTGCTACGAGCTGGCTGATGTACTGCATCACCGTGTCATAAGGCCGAATCGGATAAGCCGTGACTACGTCCACGTTGGCCAGCTTGCAGGCAATCGCAATGGCTTCGGCACCGGTAATCAGGGCTTCCTGTTCGACTGTTTTCTTCTTTTCCTCTACAGGCATTGTGAGTGTCGCCATTTCAATCTCCTTGTCTTTTTCGTGTAATGCCTCCGGGCCGTCAGCCCTTTGCGACTTCCAGGGCTTCAGGGATTTGTTCTTTGTACTGGCCGCGATAACGGAAGCCCTGAGATCTCTTCTCGATCGGCTCGGCCGTTTCGATGGTTTTCTCCAGCCATCTCAGGTAGGTATCCTGATCTTTCTTAAATGCCAGCCACTGGCTGTTGTTGTCATGGAACTCTGACTCGGGGACCATGGTGATGCAGTCCTTTACCGGGCAGACCGCTTCGCAGATGCCGCATCCGCAGCAACCTTCGAGATTCGCGTCGTAGGTACCGTCGGGCGTGACATCGAAAGAAGCATCCGGGCAATTCAGCCAGCACAGCGTGCATTTCGTGCAGGTCTTGAAATTCACTACCGGACGGAAGCTGCGCGTGCTGTATTTCTTGAACAGCTCATTTCGAACCGGCCGGAAGCCGCCGACTTGGTGAGTTGTGGGGTCCTCATACGGTCCACCTTGCGGTTGGCCCTTGATTGAAACCCCCAGACGCATGTCTTCCCACTTCGGCAGTCCGTAGTTGAAAAGCTGTTCGGGATTCCCCTGCCCGGGTTTTACCTCGACAGCCGTGAAACGTTCATAGGCGGTACGTGCTGATGTAACTTTCAGGTCGTTTTTCAGCTTCTCATTGATGAATTTCTCGACTGAACTGAAGCTGACCAGTTCAGGCAGTGCCTTAGCGATCGCGCCCAGAACACGAACGTCGGTGTGATCATCTTTGTAAACCCACATGCCGGAGAAACTCGCGACACCTTTCAGGATTGCCAGCTTGTAGGGTTCTTCGCGTCGATGAATCAGTTTGAGCAGTGCGGGCGCGTCCTGCACAGTGATGACGATTAATGTGCGTCCCGCTTTGAGGGCATGATGTGCCGGCTGCAAGCCGTACCAGGCCCAGGACTCAGCACCCTTGCACAGCGTGTCGTCAAGAACTACGGTCAGGTCGACCTGCTTGGGTTCGTATTGCGCCATTCCGGCTTCAAGCGTCTGCTCGTCGCTGGCGACGATCGCGAAGCTCTTCGCGGGAATGCCATTTCGTTCCGGAGCATCTCCATAACGGCCAAAGGAAATCCCCAGTTTGCCTTCGTTATGCGCAGCCAGAACAATGCCGCGCGTTATGTTTTTCGCCAGAGTCTTTTGAAAGACCCCACGGTAAATCAGTTCAACCGCGAATAGCTGGCCCATTTCGCAACCTCCATTTCTTAGAGCTTGGGTAAAACCAGTTTTTCGATTTCCGACAGGTGCTGGCGCATGGCCGCCTCGGCAGCTTTTGCGTCTCCCTGTTTGAGTGCGGCAAGAATGCGACGGTGGCCGGCAAGCGATTTCTGCTGACGTCCTTCAGTCTGCAGGCTACGCTCCCGGGTCTTGCGTAACAGATCCATCAACACGTCAAGGACTTTGAGAACAATGCTGTTCTCAGCCGCCCTGGCGATGCAGTAATGGAACTCCGAATCTTCGGCAATGCTGATTGTTGCGGAATCTACTTTGGACTCCTGTCGATCCAGAATTTCCTCCATGTGGCCAATCTGCTTCGGCGAGACGTGCTGGGCAGCCCGTCGAGCCAGCGGAGGCTCCAGCATCTTGCGGAAATCCAGGAGCTCCGCGATGACCTTCCGCTTCCGCAGCAGCACGTTGGTGAGCGGAGCAGAAATCGCCTCCGCCGAAGGCTCGCAGACCACCGTTCTGGAACCTTGCCTCGGCTCGACCAGACCCAACAGTTCCAGCTTGCGGATGGCATCGCGAACCGAACTACGGCTCACTCCAAACATGCGGACCAGTTCGCGCTCAGCGGGGAGGACATCGCCGGGCTTGAGGTCTTCCAGGATCCATTGCTGGATCTGATCTGCTACCGCCTCGAAGACCTTGGTTCGGTCCCGGCGAATGACTTCAAACGGGAAAGGAGCCGCAGATCGGGCATTCGAGGCAACTGGTCCGATAACAGACATCGGACCTATTCCACGCCTTTGGGAACAGACTCTCAGTGACTGCAGTCACGCTTGCGCGTGACGTGCAGCCCAGGAAACAAGGTTATTTGATCTGGCGGCGATAAATCGCGGCGGGATTTTCAGCCAGAGATTCGGCCGTTTACTCAATCGGCATCCACTGCCGTTTTCCAGACTTTGCGGAGTTCAGCGATCTGCTCATTCAGATAATCGCGCACGACGTGCGGATCGGTCACTCGCTTTCCGTGAGTGGTCGTAGCTTGGGCAATGTCATCGCGAACACTCTCGAGGGTAAGAATCACCAGTTCTTGCTCGCTTATTCTGCCAGCGTCGTTGACCCAAAAAGCAAGAAGTTGCGCCAGGCCGGCATTCATGGGTAGGGCCGCCTGCTTCCGATGCTGTTGGCCGCGCGTCAATATTTCTGCCTCACGGGAACTTCTGCTGCCAACCTGGTTCTGCATTCATTAGGTAGGGCTGGGGGGAGCCTCAAAGACAGTAAATTTGCGTTACAAACCGTGCAACCGTAAACTTGCGACATACGGTGGGGTATATGGCTGTGAGTCGCGTCTTGCAATCGTGGAAGCAGATCGCCGAGTATGTGGGTCGAACGGAGCGCACAGTTCAGCGTTGGGAGCAGGCGTTTGGGTTTCCTGTCCGGCGGCCATCCGGGAAACAGCGAAACTCGGTTATGGCGCTGACGCAAGAAATTGAGGAGTGGACTAGAGGTAAGCCTTCGCTCATCCAATTGCGAGAAAGTGCAAGACTAAATCGGGCAGAGCTGGTGCCTCGCGCCGAGAACAGATTGTCTTACAGCTTTCACGAGCAACTTCAGACCAGAGTACTTATTGACCAGCAAAGGGCTCTGCGAAACGACGTGCGTAATCTGCTGCAACAACAACGAACGTTACGCCAAACGTTAATGCAAAACCTGCCGAAGCTTCGTTAACTAATCAAAATTAGCCCATCAGGCATCTCTGCGTGAAAAAAAACCTGCGCCACTCAGAACCCGGGCAGGCAGCTTCTCGCACGGGAATTCCGCCCGTTCAACCCTAAAAGCCATAGTTCACGCGTCGAAGGCCGTCTTTGTAGGCATCGCGCGCAGCAGTAGCGTTGGTCTGGGCTTCTTGTTCGCGGAAGTGTGCCTCGTCCCAACGCTCCATTGCCGTCTCGGAGTGGTCCGGCGTAGCCAGCGCTTCTTCGGCTCGAATAGTGTCAACCCACTTATCCACGGCGGTTTTGTAGGCAATACGTAGCTGATCAAGTTCTTCGTTGCTCATATTGCCAACCAGTTTAAACAACCCGCTCGTTGCAGAGGAGAGGATCTCAGTTGTAGTGTGTCGCATTCCGTCACCTCCATCCATAGAATGAAAGCAGGGAATGTTGGGAGTATGTGATCGCAGTCACCGCCCAGGGTGGCTTCGCGCCCGGCAATCCATCCCCAACGCCGGTCATTGAACCATTACCAAAGGCATCTGCCGTGCTGTTAATCAAGCCCAGCATAATCAAAAGAGCTAGCGCAAATTGGTGGGACTCCGAATGGCTTGGCAAAATTGGAAATCATCGGGCGTTGGGCACCGGCTTCTGTGGATCGTTTGCAGCGCCGTTTGGCTTTTTCTCTGCCTGCTCCAGGCTCGCGCTCTTGATTTATCCATCCCGTATTTGCCCCTCGCGGTGGCGGGGGCATTTGTCTTTTATCAACGCAATTCCCCCAAGCTGGCGGAGCAAGCCGCGTGGATCATATCGTCGCTTGCGTTCGGTATGATCGTTCGCTTCCCGCATGATCACAACTGGATCAACACAGCATGCGGAGTGCTTGCCCTATTCGGTATTGGCGCTTTTCTGATGATGGGCTTGCGCTGGCTGTGGTCATCCGGGTCCGAGCGGCGGAGAGCTTACGCCGTACTCGCCCCGGCCGGGGCGCTCGTCTTTTTTGTGCTGTCTGCACAGCGAGCTCTTAGCCTGGCAAACCTGATCTATCCCAAGACTTACGATCTCTATCTTTATTTGGTGGATGGCTCCTTCGGATTTCAGCCCAGCTTTCTGGCAGGAAGAGCCATGGCGGCATCAAGTATTTTCCGCATCGCGGCCCTGTTGACTTATGTCTCATTGCCATTTGTCATGGCGATGGTTTACGCCTTGCGTATTCCGAAGAACGCTGAACGTCCATCGTGGGACCTCATCACTCTTTTCCTGCTGGCCGGAGTCGGCGGCTGGGCGCTCTACAACCTGGTGCCGGCAACTGGGCCGGGATACATTTTTAAGGGCAGTTTTCCATTTAGGACGCTTCCCTACTCGTCCCTTCGTCAGTTATTGCTCGATCCGGTTGCGGTCAGTTCAGACATTCCCCGCAACGCGATCCCCTCGCTCCACATGGCCTGGGTGGTTCTTCTGTATTGGAATTCAAAGGGCCTCTCGAGAGCTCTGCGGATCTTTTTAGCTTGTTACACAGCTCTGACCGTTTTTTCGACGATGGGGACCGGTGAGCATTACTTCGTTGATCTTGTCGCAGCGGTTCCATTCGCTTTGTTCGTCCAAAGCCTCGTATCACCGGCAAAACAAACAGCACTCAAACGGCGTGCCATTTCAGCCGGCTCAAGCCTGAGCATGGCCCTGGTGTGGATGGTTGTCGCGCGTTTCGCCGCAAAAGAAATGTTGTTAACCCCGCTAATTCCTTGGACACTGCTTGCGGTAACCGGGGTTGCAGTCTGGAAGATCAAATCCTGGTTAGATGCCCAGCCGGGCGACGGATCGCAATTGCAGATTCACAAAGTTGAACCAATGGTCCTCGGGGCAAGCGCCGGACGCTAGTGCGCGACCATCATCTTGGCAGAGCCAGCCCTATTCGAATACCCTATTGGGTGAGGATCCAGCCATGTCGACACTTGCTTCGAAGACTTGTGTGCCCTGCCGAGGTGGTA
>JAFAGX010000406.1 GCA_019237515.1 Acidobacteriaceae bacterium | reverse complement strand
TGACCTGTTGCTCTACTCGCTCGAGATCACCGGGACAGGTGGGTATTGGGTTGAGTTTTCTCGACCGCTGATTCGCGGCAAGTTCAGTCCGCGAACTCAGGCGATGGCAGATGCATATCCTGAGGCGCTCGAGGCTGCACGAAAGCTGATGCGGGCGGGCGAGTTGGCGAGCAATGTGCATCGCGCGGTGGCCGAGACCTTCAGCAAGCACGGATTTGCGCTCGGCCATTTGTCGGGTCACAGCATTGGAGCCACGATGATTGAGCATCCCGCGATCGGAGCCCACAGCAGCGTGACCCTGCAGGAGAACATGATCTTCTCACTGCATCCGCAGGTCGTGGACAAAGACGGCAAGGTTTGCCTCTACACCCAGGATACTTATCGCATTGGCACTAGCGAGGCTGAATGCTTGGCGGATGTGGAATGGAAATGCTATACGGGAGCCGAAAGGCCACACAATGAAGCCAGGAAGGCAAAAGTAATGTAGAGCTGGAGATCTTTGTCAATTTGAATTCTGGATTTTGAGTTTTGAATGTTGACTTATGCCTTCTGCAATCTGATTTTTTCCTTCTGAGCTAAAGCATGCGCATCTGCATCGTTGGTTGCGGAGCTGTTGGGAGTCTATTTGCGGCACACCTAGCCAAAGCGGGCGAGGCCGAAGTGTGGGCTTACGATGTGTGGAAAGATCACGCAGAAGCCATCCGGCAGCACGGTTTGAAACTTTCCGGCGCTGCCGATTTCACCGCTCGGCTGAACGCCACCAGCAATCCAAGAGAGATTCCAGCTTGCGATTACGGGATTGTCGCGACGAAGGCGATCCACACGAGCTCGGCGATTGCGCAAGTCGCTCACGTGTTCAGTGAGGACGCCGCGGTCTGCTCGGTGCAAAACGGAGTTGGCAACGAAGAGATCATTGCCGAGCACGTGCAATTCGTGATTCGCGGCACCACCTTTCCCGCTGGACATCCGATCGCTCCAGGGCACGTCGGGTTTGATATTAAAGGTGACACATGGATCGGGCCATTTGAGCCAACCCGCACGCCGATGCAGAAGGTAGAGGAACTGGCAGGTTTGATGACTCGCTCGGGGATGAATACGATTGCGCTCCCAGATGCTCGCGGGGCGCAATGGACGAAGCTGATTTTCAATGCCGCGACCAATCCGGTGGGTGCGCTGACGCTGCTTCACCATGGGGCGGCCACTCGGTTCGATCCGACGGGAGAGCTGTTCAATCAGTTGATCACAGAAGGGGAGGCGGTCGCGAAACAAATTGGGATTGAATTGCATGGCGATCCGCGAAACCTTGTCCAAAAGGGCGCGAATGCCCCTGGCAAACATCGCGCCAGCATGCTGCAGGATGTTTTAGCGAAGCGCCAGACCGAAGTGGATTTCATGAATGGAGCAATCGTGGAATGGGGCAAGAAAGTTGGCGTATTGACGCCTTTAAATGAGACGCTTTGGGCACTGATCAAGGGATTGGAGCACTCCTGGAAAGACCCGGATTGAAGAAGACAAACCACAGAGGCCGCAGAGGAACACAGAGAAAGAAAACAGACCAGCGACAGAGAATACAAAGGAACCAGGTACTAGCAAATGGCGATTCCCTTCAACATTGGTGTTTTGCAACTGAGTATGGAGCCGGTACGCGAGACGGCTGCCATGGCAAAGGCCTGCGAAGACGCAGGCTTCGACACATTCTGGATTGCGGAGGCATACCCATGGTGGCGCAAGCATTCGTTCGAAGCGCGGTCGTCGACCGCCATCCTGGCGGTAATCGCGGCGCAGACTCACCGCATTCAGCTTGGATGGGGAATCATTTCTCCCTACACCCGGCATCCGGTACAGATTGCCATGGAAGCGCGAGTGATGCAGGATCTCGCGGGTGACCGGTTCTTACTCGGTCTGGGTGCCTCAAAAATTTTCATGAAAGAAATCGGGGAGGGCGAAGGCGAGAAAGTTGGTCCTGCAACCGTGATGCGGGAAAGCATCGAAATCATTCGCGGCGTGCTTCAGGGTAATGCTTTCGAGTACAGAGGAAAAGTGTTTGCCGCAAGTGTGCCAGCATTGAAATCAGATGCACATGCTCCGCGGGGCGTACCGCCAATTTACGTCGCGGCGACCGGGCCGGTTCTGCAAAAGATGTCTAGTGTGGTCGGAGACGGGTTGCTGACTGCCTGCATTACGACTCCGAAGTTTGTGCGGTACTCCAGGCAAAACATGGAGGAAGGCGCGCGCAAAGCGGGCAAAGACTCGTCTGGATTAGTGCTTGGATCGGTGATTGTCGGCAGCATCGACCGGGATGCGAAGAAAGGCAAGGAAGGCGCACGCGAGCAGGCAGCCATGTACCTCGCTAACAAGGTTCAGAACATTCGCGGCTCGGCGGATGTGCTGCTGGAGTGCGCCGGCTTAACCTTTGATGACTTGCGGCCGATTGCGGAGGCGATGGAAAAGGGTGGTCGCAAGGCGGCCGCGCAAGCGGTGAGCGATGAAGTGCTACGCAAGGTTTGCCCGATTGCGGGTACGCCTGAGGAATGCATCAAGCAAATTGAAGAGTATCGCGCTGCAGGATGCACTCACATCATGCTGGAAATTTGGGGCGATGACCGAGTTGGCCAGGCAAAACTGTTTGGCGAAGCGGTGTTGCCGCACTTTCGCTAGGAGTCAGGCTTTCACAGCCATAGCCGGCAGTCTGCGCACGATTTCGCGAAATTCGTCATCGGTCAACAAACCGCGTTTTGCAATAGACTGTCTTTTCACTTCCGCCAGAACCGATGTCCGCTGCTCCGGAGCAACGTGAAGCCCCAGTTCTTTGGCTTTTAGATCGACGCTGTCCACACCGCTTTTCTTGCCCAGAACAATTTTGCGTTCGGCATTGACGAGTTCGGACGAATACGGCTCAATGGCTTCCGGGATGTGAAATTGGCTGGCGACCGCACCGCTCTCCCGGACAAAAAGGTTTTCTCCCACTAAAGGTTTCCAGGCATCCAGTGTGTAACCGGCGGCGTTGGCGACGGCGGCGGATACATCGCGCGTCTTCGTGAGATTCAACGCGACCGGTACGTCGTACAGGCTGCGCAAGGCGAGGGCGATTTCACAGATGTCGGCATTACCCGCGCGCTCGCCCATGCCATTGATTGTGCCCTGAATCCACGTGGCGCCCGCACGCACGGCTGCGACGGC
>JAFAGX010000061.1 GCA_019237515.1 Acidobacteriaceae bacterium | reverse complement strand
ACTACACGCTGCAGAAGACCGCCAACCTGATCGACACCATGTTCGTTTATCCAAAACGCATGCTGCAAAATCTCGAGAGCACAGGGGGCCTGGTTTTCAGCGGTCAATTGCTTTTGGATCTTGTTGAGCACGGATTATCCCGGGAAGATGCCTATCGTGTGGTTCAGAAGCATGCGATGCACGCGTGGCAGGAAGGCAAGAATTTTCGCGAGCTCGTGCTGGCTGATAAGACGATCACGGACCGCGTTCCGCGCAAGCAGGTTGAACGGGCGTTCGACCTAAACCGCCAGCTCAGAAACGTAGACAAAATCTTCGCGCGTGTATTTCAAGAAAAGTCGACAGCACGCAGAATCCGCGGCGGCAAACCCTCTGCGCGCCCCGCCTAAGGTGCCGGTGCAGTCTTCTTGCGCAAGCCGCTTAGGCTGAGCGACCCGGATCCGTGCAATATCAGAGTGATATTGGCGGCGAGGAGCAGCAACGGAAACTCGAGCCCTTTTGGAGCGAAAAAGCCGTTCGGAGCGTGTACCCGGATGATCGCCACCAGCATGTCAATCGCAAGCATGGCGGCAACATAGGTTGTGAAAATTCCCAGGATCAGTGCAACCCCGCCGATCAGTTCAACGAGCGTGAGCACCACGGCGGCCAGCCTTGGCAGCGGTATCCCAATGGAACCGAGAAACCCTGCAACCTGATCGAAGCCCATCGAGAGTTTCTGCCAGCCATGCATGACAAAAATCACCCCGACCACGATTCGCAAAAAGGTGATTCCACATGGACGTAGTTTGTTCATAACTTGCTCCTTGCTTAGCAGGTTGTAAATCGCCATTTTACAAGCGTCACAAATCTTTACGTTCGATAGCAGTTTCTGCCACATCCATTAATTAACCGGATGGTTAAAAACTATTTTGAAAACGGCGGGTTTACTCCCCGAGAGAATGGGAGGAGAAAATGAAAAACATTCTTCGAATTGCAGCTTTGATCCTGGCAACAGGAACGGTGGGGCTCTTCGCGGAGACCAGCGGGGCGGCGCGGTATGACGCCTCGGTTGAAGCGAAAGTGACTCAGAAACTGGCAACCAAAAAACAATTTCAGGGCGTTCATGCAACCACGGAAGATGGCATTGTGACCTTGACCGGTGACGTGGCCATGTACCAGCAGAAGCTGGATGCGGCAAAAAGCATCCGCAAGGTGGCGAACCTGCAAGGCGTACGCAACCTGATCGCCGTAGCGGGCAAAGAAGTTCCGGATGCCCAGCTCGCCGCGCAACTCGATCGCAAGCTCTATTACGATCGCATGGGCTATGACAATCTGTTCAACTACATCACCGCATCGGTGCAGAACGGTGTTGTGGTTGTGAGCGGCGAAGCACGAACGGAGTACGATCGCGACTCTGCCCTGGCTCTGGTCAACAGCACGGCGGGAGTAAAGGATGTGGTGAATGACATCAGGGTAGCTCCGGCTTCGATCTTCGATGATCAAGTCAGGCTGCGCGCAGCCCGCGTGATCTATCGTGACCCGGTTTTAAGCCGCTACGCGATCGACCCCGCATACCCGATTCGCATCGTCGTCGACAATGGCAAGCTGAGCCTCTACGGCACAGTCGCCACCCAGATGGAGAAGAACGTGGCGGGGATTCGCGCCAACCAGGTTTTCGGCGCTTTCACGGTTCAGAACAACTTGCAGGTTGAAAAGCAAAAAGCTTCGTAAGTTGGTTTGGATCGGAGGTGAGGCGCGGTTTTCAGCCGCGCCTTTTTCTTGCCCTTTATGTGGGGACGGGCGTCTCGCCCGTCCAGGCCGAGCCAAGCTCGGCAGATCACAAACGGTTGATTAACGAGGCCACGTAACCTGCCCCAAAGCCGTTATCAATGTTGACCACGCTAACATTGGAGGCGCAGGAGTTCATCATTCCCAGAAGGGCCGCGACTCCCTTGAACGCTGCTCCATAACCGACGCTGGTGGGGACGGCGATAACCGGAACTCCGACGAGTCCGCCTACCACACTGGGCAGGGCTCCTTCCATTCCAGCGCACACAATGACCACTCGCGCGCGGGCGAGAGCGCCGCGATTGGCCAATAGCCGGTGAATCCCAGCTACGCCGACATCGTAAAGCCGCTCGACGTCATTGCCCATCATTTCCGCCGTGACAACGGCTTCTTCTGCCACTGGAATGTCGCTGGTTCCGGCGGAAACAACCGCAATAATTCCCTTCCCGTACCTCGTTGCATCCCGGTATAAGACGATGGCGCGGGCTGGTTCTCGAAAAGTCGCTTTCTTTACTTTTTTCTTCACTGCCGAGTATTGCTCAGGGGTCGCGCGTGTAGTCAGAATATTGCCTCCGCGCTGGGCGAGGCGTGTAAAGATTTCTGCGACCTGCCGCGGAGTTTTGCGCTCCCCAAAGATCACCTCCGGCATCCCAGTCCGGAGTGCCCGGTGATGGTCTACTTTCGCGAATCCCAAATCCTCAAAGGGCAGGTGGCGCAAGCGATCCACAGCGTCATCCGGCGACAACCTTCCCGATCGTACTTGCTGGAATAATTTTCGGATGGATTCGGCGTTCAAACGAGCACTCGCAGCCAGCGGCCAGCAGGACGGAATAGAGTATCACTTGCATTTCAATGTGGCTGGTGGCTTTAACGCTAAGTGCTGGCTGCTATCGGACCGACGCGCACGGCTTCTTGCTGCTCGATCTCACGCGACGAAGGAGTTCTCTGCACAGTTGCGATGCGACACCAGGTTCGTCAATATGCGCCAGGAAGAGACGCCGCAAAACCGTGCGGCTCACGACTCCTCTAAGGTAGGCATCATAAAGCTGGCTACCCATCCGGTATCCTAGAACCTTCGCGCACTCCTCAAATTTGCCCTGCTCGCCAGCAAGGCCATCTTGCGCCAGCTTGGTACAACTCCTTGTCGAGAGATCAAGTTCGTTCTCCAAAGGTGGGCGCGGCGGGTACAAAACCCGGCTTCCGAAGTATCCCAATGCATTTTCGAGTGCTCGAGCATAAAAGAGGTCCTCGGGTCGATTGCTGGTGACACCTGGTGCGGTGCGTCTGTCATGGGGCAAACCTCGACATGCATGATGCAGGAAGCGCGCCACCTCTTCGGCCGTAAACATCATCTGGAAATCGCGCACATAGATTGTGTTGATTGAAGCCAGGTAGATACAGCCGCAGCTTTCAAGTTTCTCCAGCAGAATTTCGATTTCCTGGGGATCGCCGATTGCGCGCTGCAGCAATTGGTGTACGCGGAGATCCGAGAAGCCGCAATAGACCTCGGGCAGCAGATCTACCAGAAACTTCGGCTGGGTCGTATTATGCGACGAATAGCGATTGATATCGAGAAAAGATGCCAAGCTGTCGATGAGGTTGTAAATGGTGGGAGCAGCGTCGGGTTGGCTGGCGATTCCCTGCCAGCGCGTCAAGTAGAGCCGATAACTTTCGTATTTCTCTAGCGGCGTCGAATTGAAAACACATACGACGTCATCGTTGACTCTTACCGCGGGTACAGGCTGGTTCGGTTCTGCAGCTGCTGCCCAATAAAGCGCGTCCACATTTTGCAGCACTGTCAGCAGTCTCTCTTCAGGCATGCGTTCCCGCAGTAGTTGCGGCAAATGATATGGCGCAAGATGGGATTCGCCGAACAGGACGACAATCACCGCTCGTGGATGGATTCTTCGGATTTCTTCGATTTTCTCGACCGCGTGACGGTCACGCGCGCCAATTTTTCTCAAATCCTCGCGCGGCATGCAATCCAGCCCATAAATCGCGTCAGCGTGATCCCGGGCGGTGACCAGCAAGTCATAGCAAGGC
>JAFAGX010000621.1 GCA_019237515.1 Acidobacteriaceae bacterium | reverse complement strand
TGGTTTTCAGGAAATACGGACGTTTGTCGTCGAGTTCGTGGCGGTTTGCAGCGATGTACACCATCCCAGCACTTTGCCTCGATACTTCGACGCTGCTGATGTTTGTCCAATCAGGAAGGCTTTTCGGCGAGACATTCTCCCACGATTTACCGTTGTCGCGCGTAACGTGAACCTCACCGTCGTCTGAGCCGGTCCAGAGTTCACCTTTGTTGATCGGTGACTCCGCAAGCGCAAAAATCACGCTGCTGTACTGCGATGAGAATTCTTGCGACGTAATTGGTCCGCCATCAATCTCCTGCATTTTGCTTTGATCGTTTCGGGTCAAATCTGGACTGATCACATTCCAACTTTGGCCTTTGTTTGTGGATCGAAAGACCTTATTCGCGGCGACATAAAGGACATTGGGGTCGTGCGGTGAAAGCAGAACCGGGTAGGTGAAATGGAAACGATACTTTACATCCTTCACCGGCGAGCCGTATTGATCTTCAGGCCAAACCGTGATCATGGTCTGCTGGTGGGTACGAACGTCGTAGCGCAGGAGGTTGCCGCCCCCGCCACCGGAACTGCCGATCGAGCCTGCGAAGACCGTATTGGGATCGTCAGCGCGCACCGCGATGTTCCCGCTCTCGGCCGTGCCAACCGTATGACAGTCTTTCCACTCGATGGCTGCTTCGTGAGTTCGACTGGGAACGCTAACGGCACTGCTATCCATTTGGGTGGCGTACACACGATACGGGAATTGTGTATCGACAGCAAGATGGAAGAACTCAGCCGTCGGTTGGTTATATTGCGAGGACCAGGACTTACCGCCATTGAGCGTCACGATGGCGCCTCCATCGCTGCCCTCGATCATGCGGCGCGGGTTGTGCGGATCAATCCAGAGCGCATGATGATCGGAGTGCGGCATCGGAAGACCGATAAGCGTGTGCCCGCCGTCAGTCGATTTGAATAACTGCATCCAGGGCACGTAGATTGTGTCCGGATCTTTTGTATCCGCAATGATGTGGCTGTACGATGACGCAAGAAAACGATAATCGCGTTGGTTATTGACCAACTGCCAACTCGCGCCCGAATCATCGGACCGAAAAATGCCGCCATCGGCAGCTTCAATTACCGCGTACACGCGGCTGGTCTTTGCTGGTGATATTGCGACACCGATTTTCCCGAGTACCCCTTTCGGCATGCCCGGATTCCGGCTGATATCTTTCCAAGTTTCGCCACCGTCGATCGATTTGTACAGTCCGCATTCAGGACCACCGCTGAGTTCACTCCACGGCTGACGAATCAACTGGTACATGGACGCATAGATCGTCTTGGGATTGCTCGGGTCCATCGAGAGATCCGCAGCGCCGGTCTTCTCATCTTTATAAAGAACCTTTTTCCAGGTTCGGCCACCATCCTTCGACCGAAAAACGCCGCGCTCCGAGTTGTATCCGAAATGGTGACCCATGGCAGCGACGAACACAGTGTTCGGATCTTTCGGATCGATAACAATCTTGCCTATATGCTCCGTGTCGTCGAGTCCCAGATGCGTCCAGGTCTTCCCAGCATCGGTCGACTTGTATACGCCATCCCCCCCTTCGATGTCCGGATGCGTGCAGATCTCGCCCATGCCCACGTAAATCACATTGGGATCGGACTCTGAGACGGCGATCGCGCCTACCGACGCGGTTTTGAAGAAACCATCGGAAATGTTCTGCCAGTAAGTGCCTGCGTCGTATGTTTTCCAAACTCCGCCACCGGCCGCCCCCATATAAAACACCAGCGGATCGTGAGGATCTCCTGCAACGGCCGGCGCGCGGCCAGCACGCGGCGGACCGATGCTGCGCCATGACAACGCCCGCAAGAACTTAGCGTCCACAGGCGCGTAAGACGTGGCAGAAGCGGGTTGATGACCGTAAGCGCCGCAAAACGCTACAATCGCCGCAACCGGTGAAAAAACACTAAGAACTGCGACGCCATTCATCTTCACGATTAAGCCTCCTGCTTCACAACAGTGCCGCCTTCATGACGAACTTCACCCGGCTCAGCAGTGAGCGCGACCGCAATAAGCAGGCTACGGTTGAAAAAGGCGTTCATCGCGCCTCTTCCGCGTGGCTGGCGGCAACCATAGAAATCAACGGCAAGTTACTCTTGCGCAGTAATTCGTTGAATTGCGCAACATTCTTGCTCATCACCTGATTGAGTTGCAATTGCAAGTCCCGAATCTGTTGCGTGAACTGCTGATTGACCGCAATCTGCTGTGAAGTTGGCGCAAAATCGGCGTCCTGCAACTCGCTCGCGAGGTGCCCAAGTTTTTCGATCAGCCTGCTCGGCCAGCGCATGCCGTCCTGGCCACCCGTTATGCGCAACTGATACAGATTTTCTTCAATGGCGACCAGCTTCTTGTCGAGATCTTCGGCACCAGCTTTGATCTGCACCTCACCCGTGTTCTCGCCTGCACTGCTGACAGATTCCAGCTGTTTGCGAGCATTTTCAATTTGGTCCACCACGGCGCCTGCGTGTCGTAGGTTTTCCTGAACAGACTCAAGAAAAGCAAACTGTGCCCGGATATCTGCTTCGGTGCCACCCGAATGCGGATCTTTTATAACGGTCAGCGGCTGTGTGTAGTCGTGGCCGCCGACATTGAGCTTGACCCGATAAGCGCCCGGAGGCGCGAGCAGTGCCAGACGACCACCGGCGGTTCTGCCTTTCTCGGGAACTTGCATCCATGATGCGTAAATAGGTGGCATGCGAAGGGTAATTTCCGAAGAAGGGTTATACCGCAGATCCCACCAGACGCGGTTCAGGCCCGGCGCGTTAGTCGCACGCAATGAGCGAACCACTTTTCCGCTCGCATCCAGGACCAATAACTGAACATCAACACCGGGCACGCTCTTAAGGAAATAGTTGATGTCAGCGCCGTATTGCGGGTTCTGGCCGTCGGTCGCGTCATAGGAAACAGCCATGGGCGGAGTGATGCCGCGGAACCGATAAGCCGGCCTCGGCGGGAACAGATGCGCTTCGGCATCGATGACCTCCGGCGTCATCTGACGCAGAGCAGCGACGTCGTCGAGGATCCAGAAGCCACGACCGTAAGTAGCCAGCACCAGATCATTAAATTTCTCCTGAACCGTGATGCCGTAAACCGGCACATGCGGCAGGTTCAGTTGCAGAGGCAGCCAATTCTCACCGTCATCGAACGACACGTAGAGCGAGTTCTCAGTTCCCAGGTACAGCATGCCCGGGCGAACGGGGTCTTCTTTAATGCAATGCGCGTAGCTCAACGCGTTCCGCGGCAACGTGGCGCTCAGGCTTGTCCACGTCTTGCCGTAGTCGTTGGTTTTGTAGACGAACGGATCGCGATTGTCTTCCTGATGCAGATCAACCGTTATGTAGGCTTTTGCTGCGTCGTACCGCGAAGGCTCCACGGTGTAGATGGTGCCCCACGGAGGCAGATTGGGGATGTTGGCGCTGACATTGGTCCATGTTTTCCCTCCGTTGCGCGTTATTTGTACCTGACCGTCATTGCTGCCAGTCCAGATCACTCCCGCAAGCTTCGGCGATTCTGCGATTGAGATTAACGTGTCGCCATACTCAGGGCCGATGTTGTCGCCGGTCAAACCACCCGAAGAACCTTGCTTGGATTTGTCATTCAACGTCAGGTCGGGGCTGATTACCTTCCAGCTTTGGCCGCCGTCAGTGGTCATGTGGACATACTGACTGCCGCCGTAAATCCTGTTGTGGTCGTGCGGCGACATCGCAACGGGAAAAGTCCAGTTAAAGCGATATTTCAGCTCTCCTGCAGGTGTGCCCTCGGTGTTATCGGGCCAGACCTCCACACCGCGATACTGCCGCGTGCGCTCGTCGTAGCGATCGATACTTCCGCCGATTTATCCCGCCCCCGTTCCGCTTGACCAGACGATGTTCGGATCTGTTGGATCGGAGATCGTCCAGCCGCTCTCGCCTCCGCCAACTGTCATCCATTGATCGCGTGAGATGTCTCGCACGAACTGACCGTATCCATAAATGCGGCTATTGCTCGGGCCGCGAAATGAGGGTCCGTCCTGGCGGTTCCCGTAGACAAGATACGGTACCTGGTTATCTGTAGTCACGTGATAAACCTGCGCAATCGGAAGCTGAATGCGATTCCACGTCTTGCCCCGATTCACGGAAATTCCGACACCGCCGTCATTC
>JAFAGX010000427.1 GCA_019237515.1 Acidobacteriaceae bacterium | reverse complement strand
TCCCTTGAAGCCGCCATGCATCCCGCAGTCACCGACTATTTCTACTTTGTTAGTAACGGCAACGGTCATCACCGTTTTGCGCACACTCTAGAGGAACACAACCGCAATGTGGCGGCATATCGCAAAGCCGTCATGCAGAAGTGAGCTGCAGATTCTTCGGGCACACTCGAAACTCTGACTATTTTTAATACCGACATCAGTTTCTGCCCATTTCGTGGGGAGATATCCTGTTTTGTGAGCAGAAGTTTTAAGAATAAACGTGTTGAAAAAGCGTAAAGCCGGCCACGAACCGGGCCGCGAAGCAGTTATGAGCGGTTGTTCAGTCCGCTGCTACTCCTTGGGTTGCAGCGGCTTCGGGTGGGCGGCGGTTGGAACGATTCGCCGGCAAGCCCGCGTCCCGGATTTTGTACAGCAATGCCCGATAACTGATGTTCAGCGCGCGTGCCGTTTGCTTGCGATTCCAGTGATGCGCTTGCAGAACCTTCAAAATTACTTTGCGCTCCAGCTCTCGCGTTGCTTGCCGGGTCAACTTTTTCAGCGAAATGGGGCCATCAAGATTGATTTCAGGGTTCAGGAACTCCGTTTCGCGCCGTGCGAGCAGATCGCTGCTGATCACTTCCTCGCTGCCGAGAATCACGTAGCGCTTCATCAGGTTTTCTAATTCGCGGATATTTCCCGGCCAATGATACTTCTGCAACACGCCGATGAGGTCGGACGAAAGCGGACGCGCCTTGCAGTTAAATTTTCGGTTGTAATATTCGAGGAAATAATTGACCAGGTTCTCGATATCGCCGCGGCGTTCGCGCAATGGAGGCAGATGCAGATTGACTACATTAATGCGGTAAAACAGGTCCTGCCGGAAACTGCCAGCTTCGATCTCATGCTCCAGGTTGCGATTGGTTGCGCACACGACGCGAACTTCAACCTTTTTGTCTTCCTGGGCGCCGATCCGGCAGAACTGCCCGTCCTGCAAAAGTTGCAACAGCTTCGATTGCAGCCCCAAATCCAGTTCCGAAATCTCATCCAAAAACAGTGTGCCCCGGTGCGCCAGCTCCACCCGCCCAGGCTTCGATCCATAAGCTCCCGTGAATGCGCCTTTTTCATACCCGAACAGCTCGCTTTCCAACAGTGTTCCCGGGATCGCGGGACAATTTACCTTCACGAACGGTCCGGTCTTCCAGGGAGATTGCCCGTGAATCAAACGTGCAATGATGTCCTTGCCCGTGCCGCTTTCCCCATGGATCAGCACGGGCACGTTGGCATTGGAAACCTTCTCCATACGAGCGCGTAGGGTTTGCATGGCTTCCGAGGAACCGAAGATGACTGCTTCCGGTGGAAATTCACCCAGAGATTGCACGAGAGAGCTGAACGAGTTGTTGGTTTGAACTGGCATTACTTTCGGTTACTCCTGTTACGCACGTTGTAACGTTGCACCCCAGACACCAAAGCCCAACTGGCACCACACCGAGAGCTGTTGTCAGTATTAGGTGCTTTGCTTTCAGGAGATTGGGCTCGATGAGTTAGACGGCTTAAAAAACGGCAGCGAGATGGACTATTCTCTCATTGGCCGTGTCAATCGAGGGAAAATCTTTTCACAGGGAAGAAACAAGTTTCCCTCTTCGAGCAGGACGTCTCGCGGTGGAGTTCAGCAGTGTGTGTGAGAACTTGACTCCTGACAGTTGATAGCCGCCTTTATAGGTTGTCCAAACGGTTCTGGCCCGCAAGTTCCGGGACGATGTCGGCAAAGTGTTGCCATTAATCAAAGGCGCGCTAGGGATTTCCAGCAAAACCTGTGCCGATAGCGGCAAAGCACGCCGTACAACGACCAGCGCTCCGCCCGCGGAAACGTTCAAAGCCGTGGCAAATTCCAGCAACTCCCGGTCATTTCCGTCTTTGCTGCGTACAAAAACAGGAATTGCCAGGGGCAGTCTCTCCCATTTGCGCCGTTCGGTTGGGTATTTTCCTGTGGTCAAGCGAACCCCGGATCAAGAAGAAAACAGGTCATGTCGCACATTCGGGGCCAATCGGTGGCGCATGCCTATCCCTGCCCACCCCCTGAGGCAACATTCCGCTTGCGCTCGCGAACGCAATCCCGCTTGAAACGCAGGACTTACGAGCTGTGAATCACAGTATTTTTCTTGCCAGGTCACGAGATTTCCGAATATCCCTAAGTACTTTCGACTGCATACTTTTGCCCATGATGGGCAACTTCGTTCATTTTTCGTTGACACCTTCCAGGCCGTGTCATAGCATCAACTCAGGTCTTGTACTTACTTTCTTCCTCCCTCAATAAGTCAGCCGCCCCCTAGTTTTAGACCATGCCAGTAGTTCCGGACAATACGCTCCTCCCCAAAGCAGGACCCAAGGCGAAGAATAGCGAGTTGTGTCCTGCCAATCCCGAGCCGGGACTGGTCTGTCCGGATCCTGCCTGCAGTCAAGAATTGTTGCAGCACTATACCCAGTTGCGAGAACGCTATCTGCGGACGACCAACGCGCTTGCCTCCGCCGCTCACGATTTAAAAACGCCTTTGGCGATTCTCAATGGATACGTCGAACTTTTGCAGAGCGAGAAATTGGGCGCACTCAATGAGCGGCAGCGGGAAGTGCTGCGCGACATGAATTCCAGTGGGCAAAGATTGCAGCACTTCATTCAGGACTTTCTCAGCTTCAGCGCACTCGAAGTAGCGGAAGTGAAAATGCGCTTCGAGAAAGGGGACCTGAACGCCTGCCTTTCGGAAGTTTGCCGGCTCTGGTCTCATACTTTCCAGGAGAAAGGACTTGCACTTTACTTTCTGCCCAATCCGAAGCTTGTCGAGTTCGCCTTTGACACACCGAAGCTACAGCGCGTCGTGTCGAATCTGTTAGAGAACGCCGCGAAGTTCACGCCTTCGGGCGGAACGGTCTGGCTTCATGCCGAACCATACATGTGGGACCGGCGCAACACGAACCAGCCCGGCGTTTTGACCGAACGCCGCCGCCAGGCCCTGATCACTCCGAATTCAGTCAAAATCAGCGTTTCCGATACTGGCCCGGGCATCCCTCCCGAGTATCACATCGAAGTCTTCGATGACTTCTTTCGCTTGCCCCAGACTGAGCACCAGTCCGGCATGGGACTGGGCTTGGCCATCGCCCGCCGCCTGGTCGGCAGTATGGGTGGGAAGATCTGGGTCGAAAGTGAACCGGGCGCCGGTTGTAAGTTCTCTTTTATTGTTCCGCTAAAGCCTCCCTCGCCAAACCAACAAGGGACCAAGAAATGAAGAATAAGGCCAATGTTCTGCTGGTGGATGATGAACCGGGCATGCTGCGGTACATCCGCACTCTGCTGGAAGTTGACGAGTACAAAGTAGAAACCGCCAGCACTGGCGAGCAAGCTTTAGAACGCGTGGAGAAGGGACTGCGCCCTGACCTGGTTTTGCTTGATCTGCTCATGCCAGGAATCGATGGCTTGCAGACCCTCGAAAAACTCCGGCAGATCGAACCTGGAGTAAAGGTCGTCATACTGTCGTGCGTCGGCGACACGCGTAAGGTAGTACAAGCGATGCGCCTCGGCGCCTACGACTATCTGACCAAGCCATTCCAGAAAGTCGAACTGGACACCGTCATCGACCAGTGCCTGGGAGCTAACCAGCAGAATTATCCGCGAGAAGTGGAAGAACTCGCCGACGATGTTTTCTTCGTCGCCGC
>JAFAGX010000220.1 GCA_019237515.1 Acidobacteriaceae bacterium | reverse complement strand
ACAAATTGCGGAGGTCCTGAATCAATAAATTTTTCAGAAGAGCCAGAGAAACGTCAATCGGAGTGCGCGGATTAAAGACCAGATTGCGGACAATGGGATATTGCTTGACGAAGCGCCGCTTCATCGAAATTTCTCTCAGCACTGCTTCAAGCACATTCTTCTGACTGGCAAACCTCTCTACTTCCGTATCTGTGACTTTGGGCGATTCCAATACTGCTAAAGCAACAATTTTTGTGCCATCCCGGATCAGCAACGAACGCTCTTCTTTCGTACCCTTGATCGCGAGCAGAATGCGTCCCTTGGTATCAAGCTTGGCGATCTTCTGAAGTGCGCTGCCTCGCTGCTCATCTGCGCTCAGAATCCACTTCTTTTGTGGACTCCTTTGTGGAACCGGCTCATTTCCTGTTGAACCGGTGGAGGAAGCTGCCGCCGCTGCAGCCTTCGCCTCCGGTGCTTCGTGTTTTTCGGGAATTACGTCCTCCGCCTGACCCGCTACGAGGTCGAACGGTTTCTCGGAATCAGCGGCAATTTCGGCCGCGTGCTTCGACATAAAGGAACTGACCGTCTCGTCCGATCCATCTTCAGAAGTTTGTTGCTCGTTGGCATTTGGAATTGTCGGAGGCTCTGCCAGGGCTGCTATGGGTGCTGGGGCGGCGCTTGCGGCGTCCGCTCCGGGTTCCGGGCTGACCACCAGTGAAGGTTGCGCTGTTCCGTTCAGGGCGGCCAATTTCTCCCGAATCTTCTCGCCAATAGCTGGTGTGACAGTAGCGCTCAGTGCGAGGGTTTCCAACACCACTCTTGACCTGGTTACGCGCTCACTGTTCAGGATGAGGTCTAACTGTTCGCGGCTCGACGAAGCGGCCAGGCGAATCAAGTGGTTTTCCGCTACTGACGGATTCTCCAGCAACACGGGCAACAATACCGGCCTTAGATTCTCTGGATCGATTAGATAATCCAGCACTTCCTTTGGCGTCTTTGGATTCGTTGCCGCCTCGCGGGACGAAGCCTCATCCCAGCCTGCCAAGGTCATCCGTGCTTGGTGGCCAAACACTTTGTTGTTGTTGGCGAGGTACACCAGAATTTCGATCATTTCCTGCGGGGGCACGAGAAGCGCGCCTTTCGCCGCGAACTGCATCATGTTCGAGGGAAGCGCATTTTTCCGGATGCTGTCAATCATTCCAGCCATAGTAGGAGCGTCTCAGCGCAAAGCTGATGGGCTCTTACAGGATGGTCTGCAGCGAAGACTTTTTCCAGAAATTTCCGGCGGAGTAACGTTACGAAGGGCACTCCTGGAGCGGGATGTTAAGTGATGCTCGTTTCCGTGTAACTACCGTAAACCGAGCGCAGAGCGTCACAAATTTCTCCCACTGTAGCGTAGGCACGGACGGCGTCAATGATGTATGGCATGGTGTTTACTGAAGATACGTCGCCGTTGGATTCCGCTTTTGGTTCACGCGATGCGGCATCCTTGAGCGCATTCAGCCTGCGCTCAACGTCTTCATTCGAGCGGCGAGCACGTAATGTCTTAAGCTTCGCGGATTGCTGCCGGGCCACGCTCTCATCGATGTAGAGAGTCTGCGGCGGTTCCTCTTCAATCGCGAATTCGTTAACTCCGACAATGATTTTTTCTTTCGCTTCGACGGCCCTCTGATACTGATAGGCGGCCTCCGCTATTTCTTTTTGCGGGTAACCACGCTCAATGGCCTTCACCATCCCGCCCATCGCGTCGAGCTTGCCAAAATAATCGAACGCGCCCGTTTCCATATCTAACGTAAGCCGTTCAAGGAAGTAAGATCCCCCGAGCGGATCAACGGTTTGCGTTGCTCCGGATTCGTAGGCAATGATCTGCTGTGTACGCAATGCGATTCGAGCGGCTTCCTCCGTCGGCAGGGCCAGCGCCTCATCGTAAGCATCCGTGTGGAGTGATTGCGTTCCACCGAGAACCGCAGCCAGTGCCTGGATCGCTACTCGAGCTATGTTGTTCATTGGCTGCTGGGCCGGCAGCGACACGCCAGCCGTTTGGGTGTGAAAACGCAGCAGCCAAGTGCGTGGATTCTTGGCCTGAAAGCGGTCTCGCATGACCTGATGCCAAATCTTCCGCGCGGCGCGGTATTTCGCGATTTCTTCAAAGAAATCATTATGAGCGTTGAAGAAGAAGCTCAACCTGGGTCCAAACTCATCGACATCAAGCCCGCGCCGCCGCGCCCACTCCACATACTCGACGCCGTCATACAGTGTGAATGCCAATTCCTGCAACGCGGTCGACCCCGCCTCCCGGATGTGGTAACCGCTAATGGAAATCGAATTGAATCGCGGCGTGAATTTCGAGCCAAACTCGAATGTGTCCACCACCAGGCGCATCGATGGCGCGGGCGGATAGATGTATTCCTTCTGCGCGATGTATTCCTTCAGAATATCGTTCTGAATGGTGCCAGAAATCTTCTTCCAGTCTGCCCCTTGCTTCTCCGCAACTACCAAATACATCGCCCACAGCACAGAAGCGGGGGAGTTGATGGTCATCGAGACGGTTGTCTTCTCGAGATCGATTCCGCTGAAGAGGATCTCCATGTCCTCCAGAGAATCGATCGCAACCCCACACTTTCCAACTTCGCCTTCACTGGCGGGATGATCGGAATCGTAGCCCATCAATGTGGGCAGATCGAACGCAACCGACAATCCCCCACCGCCGTGCTCCAGCAGGTATTTGTACCGTTTATTAGTTTCCTCCGGGGAAGCGAAGCCGGAGAACTGGCGCATGGTGAAAAGCTTGCCTCGATAGCCAGTGGCATGGATTCCCCGCGTGTAGGGAGCTTGGCCCGGGTAGCCCAGGTAGCGTTCGTAGCTCCAATCCTCGGGAAGATCGGCCTGAGTGTAGAGCCTCCGGATTGGAACGCCAGAAATGGTTGTGAACCGCGCATGCGCGTTGTCATCGACGTTTACACCAGTCGCTGCGCCGATTGGCCGTTCCGGAGCTTTTTCCAGGGTCCGGGCCAACGTGCTTTCCGCCCACTCTTTCTCCGAGTCGGAAGGATGCCGGCCTTCAAAAACGTCGGCTATCGGGTTTTCCGCAACCTCAGGCTTGGAAATTTTCCTGTCCACGAATCTTCTCCGCTTTGATGATAGTGAAGCAACCTATCTGGCGGCAACCGCCGGCGGTTATTTGATGCGCGGAACCCGGTCTGGAGTTCCAGATTGCTAGGTCACACGCGCGTCAGTCTTTTTCCACCCGCTGCAGCCGGAACAACAGCGTTCCCCATCCTAGCTTTGAGCGCATTTGCACCGGGGTGTGAGCGTTATCGTCGGTAAACCAGGCCCAAACCGTTCCTTTGCCGTACAACGCGCCGGATACTGCCTCTGCTTTCACACGGACAGCTTCGAAAGTTCCCGCCGGGACTCTTACTTTTTCCCGAGTCTCAACGCTGGCAGTGATTTCATTCGTTTTTCCGCCGTCATTGACCGTGAACGCGTATGCGTTGCCGACCTGCAGCGGTAGGGAAGCGAGATAATAGAAGCCGCTCACCACGTCCGTGACGCAGTCTGGAATGTCATTTTCGGCGTGTTTCTGCTCGCCAGTCTTGAGATTCTTTTCATTGAGAACGCTCTTACGTCGAGAGTAGTCGAAATTCAATTCCGACTGTTTCTGCCGGGAACCTTCTTCAATGTGCTTCGACACGCGCTCCGAGCAGAACCGCCGCGGATCGAAGAAAGCTTCGAATTGGTCGTTCACTCGGTAAAGTGTGCTGACTACGCCGCCGGAGAGTGCCGTCGCCGTCACATGCTGCTGGGGCCCATCTCCTCGAAGGCCGACCTTGGCCGTTCCTGCGTTGAAAAGGTGCCACTCGACGCCATAGACGTAGGTTTGCCCGTCAGGAAAGCGGTAGTTCGCCGGGGGTGGAACAATGCGGGCGGACGGGGCGGCGCTGATTGTTGGGATGTCCAGTGTTTTCGCAGCTGCGGCGGACTGCGCCGTTGCCCCGCAGGCGCAGACCACAATGAAGGACAATATGAATAGTCGGGAAAAAGATTTCATCTGAAATAGACCCGAATATTGGTGAGACGCTTAGCTCAGCCTCACAGATGCTTGTACGGTCAACGCGCCATCCAACGCAGTTTTGCCAGCAATGCCCCAATCATGGCCAGCGATCCCAAAATTGCATTGTACTCGCGGTGCTTGCTGTAAAGCTGCCAACTGAACGAACTAGGAGTTCTACTACCTCGGGTGAATGTTGGGATGAACCGAGGTACTCTCCGTGCGTAATCGGTGAATCCAGGGAAACTCTTTGCGAGATACGATTCTTCAGCACGGATAACTGGCAAGTAGATACCAATGAAGATCACAGCCATGGCCAGCGCAATCCACAGGCTTCTCGCTGCTGTGGCAAAACCCATCGCGATAATCAGAGACCCGAGATACAGCGGGTTTCGGGTATACGCGTAAGGACCTGTCGTCGCAAGCTGTTCATTCTTTCTCAACTCTCCTGAGGCTGCGCCGCGCAATGCTAATCCAACGATCATGATCGGAGCTCCGAAAGCAATCGATTGCACGCTGGGTTTCGCAAGCCAGAGGTATACTCCAGCGAGTACAAATCCACTCGGAACCCGGATTCGGCGTGCAACCTTGGACCAGCTACTCACGGCGCTGCCCCAACAACTGTCTTGCGGCTGTGACCACCGCATCAACAGTGATTTGCTGCAAGCCTGGATCGGGCACATTTCGATGGCTGAGAGAGGTTCTGCTGGAGATATGACGCAAAACGATGCTCTTCGTTCCGTAAGGTCCATTGCGGGCAGGATTGGTTGGCCCGAACAGCGCCACGACAGGCACCCCCAATGCTGCTGCCAAGTGCATGGGGCCCGTGTCGCCACCAATGAACAGCTTCGCGCGCCGGGTCAGCGAGATCAGTTCCGCGAGCGAGAAGCTCCCGGCTTTGGCAGATCCTTGACTGTGCACAACAACTGCGTTCGCTAACTTCTCCTCCCCGGGGCCGAAGTTAATCACCGATTGAAGCCCATCACCGGCGAGCGAGCGCGCAACCTCGCCGTAATGTTCCGGAGGCCACTGTTTCGCGCCCCAGCCCGCTCCCGGATTGAGCAAAATGAAATCGTGAACGGACTCATTTCGTAGCCAAGCTTCGCATTTTCCCTCGGCTGACTCGTCACAAGGAAACTGCACTGGAAGAAGCGCAAGAGAGTTGTTTACAACTTCTTCCGCTAAAGAGAGATTCTGCTGAATAACGTGTTCGCCCCTCGCAATCACCTGACGCGTATAGAACATGCTCGCAACGTTTTCACGCGGTTGGCGAAATCCATATATCGTCGGCGCACCCGAGCAGCGCGCCAGAATGGCTGATCGCACCCCACCTTGAAGGTCTATCGCAACTTCATATTGTCCAGCACGGAGATCGCTGGTGAACGCCGCCACGCGTTCCCAGGTTTGCATAGACCATGCCTGCCTCCGCCAAGCTTTTGTGTCGACTACATAAAGCTTGTCGACCAACGGACGCCGTGGTGAACGAACGCCGGTTCGCGGCTCCGATGACGCGCAAAGCAACTCCGCCCATCGCTCCTCAACGATCCAGCCGATGATTGCGTCTGGAAGGGCGGCTCGAAGCGCCCGTACGGCAGGCAACGCATGGATAATGTCGCCCATAGAACCCAGTCGCACGATCAGCAGGCGCTCGACTTGCCGGGAACCCGAATGGCCCCCACGCGAAATGGCTCGCGTTCTCACGAGCGCTGACTGCGGCGCAGATTGCGGATCATCTCAGTTGCGGAGTGATCTTTGGCGTCACCTACAATTTCCACTCGCCCTCCGTATTGCATTACGGCATCGCGCTCGGGCACAGTCTCGGCGGTGTAATCAGTCCCTTTGGCCTGAATGTCAGGGCGAATCTCGCAAATCAAAGGTCGGACATCGGGCTCCGGGAAAATCACGACCGCATCCACATCGGCGAGAGCGGCAATAATCTCCGCACGTTCTTCCGCAGAGGTCAGCGGACGCCCTTTGCCTTTGAGTTGGCGAACCGAGTCATCAGAATTGACCGCCACGATCAGCTTCCCGCCCAGCTTTTTCGCTGCGCGCAGATAACGCACATGACCGACGTGCAGCAAATCAAAGCAGCCATTGGCTAAAATGATGCGTTCTCCGGCACGTCGCCATTCCGCAACCCGCTTCTTCACTTCTTTCCGGCTCAGAATTTTCTGCTCGCTCAATGATTCCTTGTCTGTGGTGGCGATTGCTCAATCGCAAGTAACAATTCCTTCTGCGAAACGGTCGCTGTACCCCGTTTCATTACAACAATTCCGCCTGCATAGTTTGCCAGTTGCGCCGCTTCTTCGGTGTTTGCTCCTGCAGCAATCGCCGCGGTAAACGTCGCGATCACCGTGTCGCCTGCCCCCGTGACATCGGTCACCTGATCCGACCCGAAAATCGGAATGTCCACCGGTTTGTGTTTCTTAGCAAATGCCACCATGCCGTCACGGCCACGTGTGATTACCAGCGATTCTAATTTCATGCGCGACATCAGTTCGCCACCCGCCGAGCACAGCCGCGACCAGTCGTGCCCGATACGAGTGCCGAGTGCTTCCTCCACCTCCGGTTCATTTGGAGTTGCCGCAGTTATCCCGGAATACTCGAGCAAACGGTAGCGGGAATCGAGCACAACGGGCAAACCATCGAGCTTCCCCCGCTCACGAATACTGACCAAAATCGCGGGAGTGGCTGCGCCGTAGCCATAATCCGAAATCAGCAACGCATCCGAAGCTCTTGCATACTCTCGCGCCGCCAGGATGAGTTCCCGTTTGGCATGAGAACTGGGTTCAGACTCCGGTTCACGATCCACCCGAACCACCTGCTGGCGTGCAGTATGCGCCATACCCGCGAGAATTCGCGTCTTTGTGACGGTATTGTAGGTTCTCTCCTTTAGCACGCCAGCGACCGGAATACGCTTATGACGAAATGCCTTCAGCAGCAACCGGCCAGGTTCGTCTTCTCCAACTGTGCCGACCGGCAAAACGTTCACTCCCAGATCAGCGAGATTGTAGATCGCATTTGCGCCGCCTCCGGGCACAACCGTGCGCTCGCGATGCTTCAGGATCAGAACCGGCGCTTCACGCGAAACGCGAGAGATCTCTCCGAAAACAAACTCATCTGCCACCAAATCGGCGACAACCGTTACCGTGACTGTCGGAAACGTTTCGACTATCTTTCTTAATCGTTCAGCTTCTTTCGGGTGCTTCATCTGAACTCAGCGCGGTCTCGGAGCACTCAGCAATCGACCCTCAGTTCTCAACAGCTGTGAGATGGCTGCTAACTCTGAGTGCTGACGGCCGATTGCTGGTGGCATAACTTGGATTCTCTCACGCCCCCGGTTTTCTCTCGTGCACGATACGTAACATGGTATCCACAGCGTTAGCGGCATCGGCCAATGCCATTTGCACTGGAATCACAGTCAAAGGCTGCAGAGCGGTGATGTGCGGCCCCAAATTGATCTCGTCTTTTTCCGTGGTCACGAAACCATCGGCTTCACTCTTCTGTTGCAGTTTGAGCAGATCCTCTATGTCACGGTCTTTATAGGGGTGGTGGTCGCGGAAAGCGGCTTCTGCAGCAGGCTGTACGCCCGCCAAGCACAATTGCATGAAGAAATTTTGTGGCCGTGCAATTCCGCAGAAAGCCACCGGACGCGCCGGGGCATTCTTGACCGAGATTCCACGATGCACTCGCCATATTATTTTTCCAAGCGTCAAAACGCTGTCGACAGGGGCTCCGGTTGTGAGGACCACCGCCTCCGCGCGCGACAACGAACTGAGCCTCTCACGCAAGCGCCCAGCAGGTAGTAACTCATCGTCAAGATCTTCCGGACTTAGCAACACAATATCGAAGTCGCGGGCCAGGGCGCGATGTTGAAACCCGTCGTCCAGCAAATGGAGCTGTGGTCCAAAAGCCTTCTCTGCAAGCTGCCCCGCCTGGAACCGGTCCTCCCCAACTACCACCGGTACTCCCAGGCTGCGGGCTATGAGCAGCGGCTCATCCCCAAAGTGGTCAGCCGTGCCGCTTGCCTTCACCACCATTGGTCCCGTTGTACGCCGCCCATACCCGCGCGAGAGCACATCGAACTTGATTCCTTTTTGTTTGAGCAACCCTCCCAAAAGGATTACAAAGGGCGTTTTTCCGGAGCCGCCGACGGACAGATTCCCGATGCTGACGACCGGCCCCTGTAAGCTGCTCTGCTTCAGAGTGCCACGATCATAAAGGCGATTGCGCACTCGCACGCCGCCGCCGTAGACAGAAGCCAGGAGCTTCATCAAGCGTGGCCGCTGACGCGTCACCGAAGAGTTCCTGCAGGACTAGAGATCGGCTGCAGCAAGCTCTTAAGCGCCTCCGCCGTTCGCTCGCTCGCGCCGGTTTGGGAGTGAAGTGTTTCGGCGGCACGCCGTCCTAATGCCTCACGCTCTGCAGCGTTTGAGATCAATTCCATGAGCACAAGAGGAAGTTCGACCGGGTTCACTACCCGTACTGCCCTGCGGCTTTGGAACACCCGGATGATGTCCCGAAAATTTTCATTGTGTGGGCCAACCAGAACGGCCACGCCATACTGTGCCGGCTCGATGATGTTATGACCGCCCCGAGGCACGAGACTTCCGCCCACGAAAGCAACATCGGCGAGTGAGTACAGCGCCGCGAGTTCCCCGATGCTGTCGATCAAAAGAACTCCGCCGGCGATTGGATCACCACTCCAAAGGGAGCGCCGCCAGTAGCGGATTCCGAGCTTTTCCAACAGTTCAGCTACCGCAGAGAACCGCTCCGGATGACGCGGCGCCAGGATCATGACTGCCCGCGGATAACTGGCCAGGACATTTTCGAATGCTCGCAGCAGTATCGGTTCTTCTTCATCGACCGTACTGCCACACACGATCACGGGTCCGGCTCCGCATTCTTGAAACGACATACGCAAGCTGGCCACAACCGGCGGGGCCGGTGGTGTGGGGACATCAAATTTCAAATTGCCGCTCACCAGCACCCGATCCGCCGGTGCGCCGATTTCACGAAGCCGTTTAGCGTCTTCCTCGGTCTGGGACATGAAAAGATCAATGTCACGCAGCACCCGCTGGTATAAGAACCCAAAACGCAAATATCGTGGCCAGGATCGATCTGAAATTCGTGCATTCACCACCGCTACGCGGGCTCCGCTGGCATGAGCGAGTCGAAGGAAATTCGGCCAGAATTCGGTTTCCGCAAGGACCACTAACTCGGGACGAAGCGCCCGCAGATAAGGCCGGATCGCGAATGCGAAGTCTAATGGAAAGTAGAACACTTTTTCCCGGCCAAAAGTCTTCTGCGCGAGTTTCTGGCCTGTGCCCGTCGTGGTCGAGACCACAACCCGATGTTCTGGAAAGAGCGATTCAAGTTTGCTGACGAACTCGCTTACCGCCCGCACTTCACCGACCGATACGGCATGTACCCAAATATGCGGTGTTCCCGGCCGGGCAGCCACTCGCTCCGGC
>JAFAGX010000333.1 GCA_019237515.1 Acidobacteriaceae bacterium | reverse complement strand
GCGTCGGTGAGGACAATTCCGGGGGCAACCGCGTTCACGCGCATTCCATCGCGACCGAGTTCGCGGGCCAGACCCCTGGTCAGGCCGATTACGGCCGCTTTCGATGTGGTGTAATGCAAGCCAAAAGGCATGCCGTACGTAGCCGCCAAAGATGAGATGTTTACGATGCTGCCGCCACCATTTTGGCGCATGATCGGAACGACCGCCTTACAACAATTCCAGATCCCTTTCACATTGATGGACATGACCTCGTCCCAATCGCTTTCGGAAATAGAATCGAAGCGGCCACCTTTGACTGTGGCATAAAGGGCCGCGTTGTTGACCAGACCATCGATGCGACCGTAGGCCTGCTGGGCAGCTTGCGCCATCGAGAGAGCTGACACGGCATCGCCGACGTTAAGCTTGACTGTTAGCGCTTCACCGCCGGCGTTCTTGATCAAGTCCCAAGTCGCAGAACAGTCACTTATATCGGTAGCGACAATCCGAGCCCCGGCTGCGGCAAAGCTGCGAGCGTATTCCTGCCCAATCCCGCGTGCTGCTCCGGTGATGACGATGACCTTGCCTTGCAGCGTCAATCGGATTATTCCCCTGATGAAATCGGATAGTCGCGAGTGCCGACGCCGGTGACCATTGCCATGTCCCTGGGAAACCGCGTCGCGAGGAAATGATAATAGATGGGCATTGCCAGGCGAAAGACGAATACGCGATGTTGAGGCTTGGTTTAAGCGGTCGCACCGAAGCGGACTGAAACCAGCTTTGACACCCCCGGTTCCTGCATGGTGACGCCATACAGCACCGGAGCAATACTCATCGTTTTCTTGCTGTGAGTGATGAGCACAAACTGCGTCTGCAGGCTCATTTCTTTGACCAGGTCGGTGAAGCGACCGATATTGGCTTCGTCGAGAGGCGCATCCACTTCGTCAAGAATGCAGAACGGGCTGGGCTGATACTGGAAGATACCGACCAGGAGAGCCAGGGCGGTCAGCGCCTTTTCGCCGCCGGAAAGCAATAGAACGTTCTGTAGTTTCTTTCCCGGAGGAGACGCCACGACGTCGATTCCGCTCTCCGCGCTGTTCTCCTCGTCGGTCAGACGCATGAACGCATGTCCCCCGCCGAATAATTTCTTGAAAGTGGCTTGGAAATTTTCGTTGATCTTGTGGAAAGCCTCTTCAAACTTCTGCCGCGAAACTAAATCGAGTTCTTTGATCGTGGCCTGGGTGTTTTGGATCGAATCCAACAGATCTTTGCGTTGGTTGTCGAGGAATGCATGGCGTTCCGCAGTTTCTTTGTATTCTTCCAGTGCCATCATGTTTACCGGGCCCATGCTGTCCAGCCGTGCGCGCATCTCACGATGGGCCTGATCTTCCGCAGCCAGTTCGTCTCCGGTCAAAATCGGAATTTCAGTGACAGCCGCGAGTTCCTGCCGCTGAATCCCTAACTCGTTGAGACAGGTTTCGGCCATGTGTTGTGCATCGGACTGCAGCTTGGCCGCGCTGGCTGCTAATTCACCCCGGCGATCACGAGCTTGGTCGAGTGAATGGCGGGCGCCCCGCAATGCATCATCAATTTCTGTCAGACGAGCCCGAACCTGCTCTGATTCGAACTGGAGCAAGCTTTCGCGGGCCTCACCGGCATTGTGTTCAGCCTCAAGATCGGCGAGCGACGTCGCAAGCTGCTGGTTTTCTGCTTCCCGCTGCAGCTTCTCTTCGCCGGATGAGGCAATCTGTTCCGCCAGGAAATTCACGCGCCTACGCATCTCACTTACGATCTCGTCAACACGTTCCAATCCTGCAGCCGCAGAGCGCTGGCGTTCTTGCAATGCCGCCACGCGAGCCAGGTGCTGCGAAGTGCGCTCGGCCGCGGACTCGCGGGAAGCGCGCAAAGTGGCCAGTTCCATGGTCGCCAATGACGCCGAGGCTTCAAGCAACTGCCGTTGGTGTTGCATCTGGGCAAGTTCGGCTTGGCGCGTATGTGCCACATCCTCTTGTTCCGCGCGATCGGCACGCAACCGACTTAGTTCTTTCTCGCATGTATGTAGCCGCTCGACGACGCGGCCCATCTCTGAGTCAAGCTGCTGCAGCATGTGACCAGAGGCCATGGCCTTGTTTTCGGCCTGGCGTTTTTCATCCTCGAGGCGGTCGAGCAGGGAAGTAAGATCCTTAATTTCGCGGGCGACTGTGAGCACACGCAGTTCTTCATCACGCAAGGCAGACTCGAGATCTGCAAGCGTTCGCATGACGTCCCTGAGGTCGCGTTTCATGGAAAGCGGGCCTTCGGCACGTTGTTTTCCACCAGTGACCGTCACGTTGTGAAAACACTCGCCGGATTGTGACAAGAAAAAGGCATGTGGATTTTCCAGCGCCAGCTCTCGCGCGACGTTCTGCTCAGGGACAATGTATCCATCGCGCAGCTTGGGCAAGATAACCTCAAGTGACCTGCCGAATCCGTTCAACACCTTAATCGCATGCTTCAGCGGCACGATGGAATGGCCGGGAGTGGCAGCGCGAGCTGCTTCATCAACCGAAAACGAAAATTTTGCCTGCGAGTCTTCGGGATGGACCAGGAACGTGGCACGCCCGTCCACGTCGTTACGCAGCAGGCGCAGACCTTCATCGGCGGCATCCCAGGATTTCACGACAATGTAGTTCAGCTCATCGCGGAGGAAGTCCTCAACCATCGACTCAAAACGTGGCTCAACTTCCACAAAATCGGCGAGCACGCCAACGGGAGCGAAACCGTTGGTGATTGCGCCTGATTGGAATAGACGCCGCACAGATTCGGTGGAATATCCATGCTCCGCAATCACAGCTTCGAGAGAAGCCCTTTTGCCGATGGCGGAGGCGTACTCTGCGCGCAAACTGTCCATATGGCTCTTGGCTTCGGATTCCAAACTTCGCTTCGAGTCGAGCACCAGGCGGGTTTGAGAGATTTCTTCGTTCAGGCCTGCCACGCGTTGGGAGACCGTCTCGAACTCCAAGGCGAGTTGGCCGCGTTCTCCGCCGAAGGTGTCGGCTTGGGATCGCGCAGAGCTCATCTCGTTTTGCAGACGCTGGGCTTCGCGATCAATGGAGGCAATGCGCTCTTCGGCTTGAGTCAACCGGTTTCGCAGAGTGGAGGCAGAATTTACCGTCTCCAAAATCGCCTGCCGTGAGGCCTCTTGCTGTTGCTCCAATTCGGCGAGAGCATTTACGGCGGCCGCCGACTCCTGCTCGCAAGCGGCGTGTTCTTGTTGGGCGGCAGACAGGTTGGCGAGCGCAGAGTCCAAAATTTTCTGGTTTGCGTCACGTTCTGCTTCCACAGTCGTCAGACGCACGCGGGACTGCGCCAACTCAGATTCGGCAGCCGCAGAGCGACTGACCAGTTCAGAGCAGCGCTCGTCGTTGTTCCGTTGTTTGGCGCGAGTACGGTCAACTTCCAACTTGATTTCGGTCAAGCGGTCGCGGTTCTCACGAATTTCTCCGTCGATCGCATATCCGCGCTGTGTGCGCTCCGATTGTTCGGCTTCAAGCTGCTGCACACTGTCGGCCTGGTGCCGCATGTTTTCAGAGAGCAGATTGATCTGCTCATCCACATCTGCCGCTTCCCGGTCCAGTTGGGCAAATTTGCTGGCCAAGACAACTTTCAGCTTGGCTCGCATTTCGTCGCGCAGACGCGCGTATCGCTCGGCTTTTGAGGCCTGCCGCTTTAGCGAGTTCATCTGGCGGGTTACCTCGTCGAAAATGTCATTGACTCGGGACAGGTTCTGTTTGGCGTCTTCGAGGCGCGCTTCAGCCAGCCGTTTCTTGGTTTTGAATTTCGTGATGCCAGCCGCTTCTTCAATGATGGCGCGGCGATCAGTTGGACGGCTGCTGAGGATCTGGCCGATGCGCCCCTGCTCGATGAGAGCGTAAGACTCGGGGCCGAGGCCGGTGCCCATGAACAATTCCTGGATGTCGCGCAGGCGGCAGAGCTTGCCGTTCAGGAGGTACTCGCTGTCGCCGGAACGGAAGAGGCGGCGGGTGACAACGATTTCTCCGGCCCGAAATTGTTGCTGGAATTTTCTGCGGCGAATTTTCAGGACTACCTGAGGGCCGGCGCCGGGCGCGGGCGTTGGCTGCAAGGGTGGATTGGGATTCACGAAAACAGCGAAACGAGGTTCGTCGTAGGGATCGAAAACCGAGATGGCTTCGCTTCGCACGGACTTGCAATCAGTTTCTTCAACTTTTCCCGGCTGTGTGTCTTCGGTAATGCGCTCGACTTCTTCGGCCGCTTTGGCTCTGATTTCTGCTTCATCCCAGTCATCGGCTGACATTTCGTCCTGAATTTCGATCTCGGTTGGTTCGTTTGCGTCAGGGCCGTCGTAAACCCCGGGGTCGATAAGGGTAAGCGCAA
>JAFAGX010000292.1 GCA_019237515.1 Acidobacteriaceae bacterium | reverse complement strand
AACCACCTTGATGTCTCGAAGATCGATAGCGACCACGTTCCCTGCCGTGTTTAGAAGTTCGAGTTTTCCCTCATGGATGAAATGGGCAGGGGCGACGTAGCCATTGACTGAGTCACGGTCCATCTTGCGAACTACAACTTTTTTGTGAGTGGATGGCATTCCGGTGGTGAAACCTGCCGCCACAAAGGCTTGGGCAGTTTTCGCTCAACCAGATTCTCACATTTCAGCCGCGAACATGATGTGTCATTGCATTCTTAGTAGCCAAATTGTCAACGCTGTGGTATTTTCTGTAGTTTGCCGGAATCCATCTGATTGAGTATAAGTCTATTGTGCAGAGTAGTTTACGAGGAGGCTGCCCGGAGCTTCGGAGGGTTCGCGTGTTTCCCTGTGGAAATCTCGGCCCAAACTGGATTGGCTGACTAGCAACGCAGCCCTGGGCAAGGCATGGCTGACTACATCTACACCATGGAAATCAGGCTGACGCCGGATCAGTTAAAAGGCGTCACCCTGGTTCAGGACATCGCTCGCAATGCCGGAATGAATATCTACCTGACCGGCGGCGCAGTGCGCGACATTATCAGCGGATTTTCTATTCGCGATCTCGATTTCACTGTTCAGGGAAATCCTCTCAAGCTGCAAAAAGAGCTCGAACGTGCGGGCGCGATTATCTCGTCCTCTGATGACGACCTGAAGACGCTCTATCTTGTGTTGCCCGGCAATGTTCGCGCCGAACTAAGTGCAGCCCGCACGGAGCGTTACGAGAAAATCGGAAAGCCGCCGATTGTCACCCCGGCCACAATCATCGAAGACCTGCGCCGCCGCGATTTCACGATCAATGCCATGGCGCTTTCGCTGAATCCGGGGTCGCGCGGGCTGCTGATGGATCCGTTCAACGGCGCTGCTGACATTGAAGCCAAGCTCATTCGCGTGCTTCACAACTACGCATTTGTTGAGGATCCGTCGCGCTTGATTCGTGCCACCCGTTTTGCCGCGCGCTTCCATTGGCCGTTAGAAGAACGGACCCAGGCTCGTTACCAGTCGGCAAAAGAGAACAACTATATCGAGCACATTACCGACCGGGCCATTGGGCAGGAGATTGAGCAGATCGCCTATGAAGACGACCCGCTGAATGTTTTGCGCTCGCTGGAAAAAGAAGATTGGTTAAAGGTGCTGAATCCGCATTGGTCGTCAGCCAAAGTGGATACGAACGGGTTGGGACAATTATTGAAAACGCGGCAGCAGATGAATGAACTGGGATATACCCCGGACCCGGCTCCTGCCGTTTTGTATTTTGTCACCGCGCGGCTTGGGGATAAAGATATCGCGGACATGCGGAAATTAATTCCGCGCAAGGACTTGGTTGTCGCGTGGAAAGATCTGGAAGATAACGCCAAGGATTTGGCAAAGCGGTTGACGGGAAAGGAAGCGGCGACACCCTCTCGCACCTGGAAACTGCTTTCTGAATCCCGTCCGGAGATGGTGCTGTTCCTCGCGGTCACCGCGCGGCAACAGGCGGTCGCACAGAAGATTAAAAACTTCTTCACCAAGTGGCGGCAGGTTCAGCAAAAGCTTCCACTGCCGGAGATGGCGGAACTGTACATCACGCCTCAGCTTCGAGAATATCCGAAGATAGCGCATGACGTGTTCATGCTGCTGCTGGATGGTAAGCTGCGTTCGCGCACGGAGATTCTGAAGTTTTTGAAACCGCTGGCACCGCCCCCTCCGCCACCACCGCCTCCTGTCAAACGAGGGCGAGGAGCGAAAGCTGCCGCTGCGCCTGCCGTGGGAGCTCCGGGGCCCAAGAAAAAAGGGAAACCAGTCGCTGCTACAGTTCCTCAGGCCCCGCCACCGAAAGCCGAAGTCGCCGTGGAGACTAAGCATCCCGCTGCCGACAAGCACAAACCCGAGAAGCACAGTCCAGCGAAGAAAGAGCCTGTAAAAGCGGACAAGCAGTCCAAGGGCAAGAAGAAGCGGTAAGAAGACTCGTTCGTTGGCACTGAGATTGATGTCGCGCCTTCGCAATTTTCGAAGGTGGGAATTTACGAATGTGACAGTCCGCTCCTGTTGCCCTAGCTGAGAGATGGGGACGATCAAACAATACCGTTCCGGTGTGCGCGAGATCCCTCGCCTCGCTGGCGAAAACGCGAGGCTTCGGGATGACATTATTAGATGGAAAGTCATTGGGTAACAAACGGACACTCCCCGGATTCCGAGTCTATACAACGTCTGCTCACTGAGATTTCGGAATTGCACCTGCCATCGCGCGGACACGCCATCAGGCACCACGCCTCCCGATAAGGTTCAGATCGCGATCTGCTCGCGGGACGCGGCGAAAAGGTAATGCTGCCCTTTTCGGAAACCGTTTTGATAGGAAAAACATACCAGGCGTTAAGCGGCACAAGATAGACAACGACGAAGTCGACATCGTCTTCGGTGTAGCCGCGATTCCCGCGTTTCAGCATTACCGAGTAGTACTGATGACGGGAACACTGCGTGGACTTGACCTGGACGCGCCAGCAGTGCGATCCGGTGTAGAGGATGAAATCAAAGTGTGAGCTCTCGCCCCAAGGCTTGGCGACCTGAAAACCCAGGCTGGCGGCTTTACTGAGAAAGGCCGCCTCGGCCGCTTCTCCGCGTTGTTTGAGCATGAAGCCCTTGGCAGATTTGCTGGGGTCGACTGCATCTGCTTGCGTTTTTTTCTTCATATTGGAAAAAGGCGCGGATTCCTCCGCGCCCGGGTTTGCTCCGTGTGTGTTTGGAGGCGCAAGCGCTCGCGTGCTGGCCAGTTCAAACTTTAGTTGTCATCCTGACGAAGTGTAATCGCTCGGCACGAGCGATCACCGAGGAAGGATCGATGCATGTGCAGAACAAACGAAAAGGGATGCACGCCAAGCGTGCGGTGAGTGCCTCGCTCGTAAAACGCGAGGCATAGCGCACGGCGCGCCCAGATCCCTCGCTGCGGAAAGCACTTGCTCGGGATGACAACAAGAACGAAAAAAGGCGCAGCCAACGGCCGCGCCTAGAATTTGTCTCTCTATTTTCAGAATAGCAAATTTGACCGGGGTCTTATGACACGTTCCTGCGATTTATTTTGCTCATCGAATGATCAGGTTAGAAGAAATTCGGCGAGTTTGGGGGCTTGACAAGATTTTTCGAGAACGTGGTCGGAATGGCTCAGAGTGAGAAAATTCCCGAAATGGAAAAAGCGACTTTCCCACCCTAGCCTCGCGAAGAACGCTCGGTAAGGGTGGGGCACCCGCAATCTAAACCTGGGAACAAAA
>JAFAGX010000169.1 GCA_019237515.1 Acidobacteriaceae bacterium | reverse complement strand
GGCAGTTCATGGCGTGCACTGGATATCCGGATTGCAAGACCACCCGGCGACTGGATCAAGGAAAGAAAGTTCCTGATATTCCTCTTGATGAGCTTTGCCCGAAGTGCGGCAGAAACCTGATGATCCGTCATGGGCGTTATGGCGAATTCACAGCTTGCAGCGGTTATCCGGATTGTAAGTATGTGAAGCAGAATTTCATCGGTGTGAAGTGCCCGCTTTGTAAGGATGGCGAACTGGTTGAGAAGCGCGCGCGCAAGGGAAATACGTTTTACGGGTGTTCGAACTACCCCAAGTGTAAGTTCACTTCTGCCGCCAAACCCATTGCGGAAAAGTGCCCGACGTGCGGCCACGAATATTTGGTGGAGAAGACGCTGAAATCTGGCCCGGTAATTGCCTGTCCCAATAAAGAATGCGAGTATGAACGGCCGGTACCGGTGGAAGCGGCGGTAAGCTCGTAATCAGAGATATAATTCTGAATCTGGGCTCCTGGCGGGTCATCTATTAGCCCGTCCTTTGCACCACCGCAGGTTCATCAGCCCAACAAATAACAATTGATGAGGAGGAACGCGTATGTCTACCACACCTACCGCGACCGATGCTGATCTTATTCTGAAGCTATATGATCTCCGCCGCGAACCAGAAATGCGAAAAGCACGTAACTGGTGGCTTGCTTTCTGGCCCGAATCCAGCGATGACGTCATGAAGATTGGCATGGCTCTGGGCACTCAGGAAAATGCTTGGCTAAGGCAGGTAACCGGATACTGGGAACTGGCTGCATCTTTCGTGCTGCACGGCACCCTGAGCCGGGATTTGTTCCTGGAGGGCAGTTTCTCAGGTGAGATGTTTCTTTTGTTCGCGAAGATTGAACCCTTTTTAAAAGATGTTCGCGAGAAGATGCATTCTCCTAACGTTTTTGGCAATGTTGAAAAAGTGATAATGACTTCCAAAGGAGGCCCCGAGCGGCTGAAGGAAACCCAGGAACGGCTTGCGATATTCAAAAAAGCAGCTCAAGCCGCGAAAGCTGCCTAGATAAGCTTCTCAAGACCACAAGAGGGCGCCGGCGTTTGCTGGCGTCCTTATTTATTTAGGAAATGTATTCGCGGATATATTCGTCTTTCGTCTCCGCCAATTGGTGTACGTCGCCGTCGAAGATGATCTTGCCATCGCGCAGAATCAGAAATCCCATCGGCACTTCGCTCTTGGTACCGGGTGGAAGCGGCTGCATCTGATTGGTTTTCCGGTCGAAGTAGTGGTTGGCCATCATGAAGGCGTCTTGCAGACGATGGGTGACCAGCAGCGAACTCGTCTTGTATACATCTCGCTGTTTCACAATCAACTCAATGATGGTGGTGGACGTAACCGGATCGAGACCACCGGTCGGAGAGTCGTAGAGCAATAATTCAGGGCGGGTGATTATGGCACGGGCAATGGCAACGCGTCGCCGCATCCCGCCTGACAGCTCTGAGGGAAACATGTCAACGGTATTCTCGAGCTCTACGAAACTCAGCGCTTCCCGGACAGGCTGCTCGATTTCTTCCTCGGAAACATTGCCCTCTTCCAGCAAGCGAAAGCCGACGTTCTCGCGCACAGTAAGCGAATCAAAAAGCGCACTCTCCTGAAACACCATTCCGATTTTGCGCCTCAGCTCAAAAAGGTCTTCCTCGCGCATTTGGGTGACGTCTTGCCCAAGCACAAGAATTCGACCGGAATCCGGTTTCAGCAACCCCAAAGAGAGTTTGAGGATGGTGCTTTTGCCGGATCCGGCCACGCCGAAGATAGCTTTGGTCTCGCCTTTCGGTAGCGTGAATGAAATTTCTTCGAGGACGACCTTCTCTTCGAACGCGAGAGATACATTTTCAAACGCTACAGCGCAGGAGGTGTGATCCCGAGAAGAAGGAAGCGATTGCTCGATGGCGGTGGGGGGTGCAGACATGACTATTGATAAGCGAAGATGGTCATCAAGAGTTTCGTTACCAGCAGGTCCACGACGAGAATTAAGACTGAAGACGCGACCACGGCTTGGGTGGTTGCCCGACCGACGCCCTGTGTGCCGCCCCGCGCACTAAAGCCATAGTAACAACCGATGGTGGCAATAATGAAACCAAACAGAAGCGGCTTTAAGAGGCCCATGAAGACGTCCTGAAAAACCAGGATCTGCCAGGCGGTGCTCCAATACTGATGCCAATTGGTCTGGTAAAGCAATGTGGAGACTACCGCGCCCCCGAATAGCCCTAAGAGGTCGGAAATAATGGTAAGGAAGAAAAGCATGAACACGGTGGCCATGACGCGCGGGGTCACCAACTTCTTCATGGGATCGGTACCGAGGGCGCGCATGGCATCAATCTGCTCAGTGACCAGCATGGATCCGAGCTCGCTCGCCATTCCGGATGCGTTTCGGCCTGCGACCATCAGCCCGGTAATGATGGGGCCCAGTTCACGCACCATTCCTACCGAAACCAATTGGCCAATCAAGGACAGCGAGCCGAAGCGTTGGAGTGTATTGGCGCTATTGAGAGCCAACTCCGCGCCGATCGACAGACCGGTAAGCACAACGATTGGGAGCGAGCCGAAGCCAATCAGGTCTGCCTGGTAAACGGTATCGGCAAAATAGCGGGGCTGACGAAAGAGGTTGGCAACCGATTGGACTGCCAGGAGTGCATAATCCTGCACCGCCTCAACTTTTTCTTTGGCGAAATCTCCAGGCGAGACTAGTTCCATCGATGATCCAAGGGCTAATTCAGCGAAACGAATCTGACGGAAATATAGCAGAGAAGCTGTCAGCAATCAGCTTCCAGCGATCGGTAAGAATAGGAATGGTAAGGTCCGCTATTCGCGCATCTTGCGTTTAATCTCGATATTGAGCCGCTTGATTTTCTGATTGAGGGTCGAAAGAGGAACACGGAACTTGTCGGCGGCTTCGGTCTGGTTCCAGCCGCATTTTTCGAGCATCTCAACGATAATGTGGCGCTCACAATCTTCCATGATGTCAAACAGAGAAGCGTCAGCGTGATGCTCCAAGGCAGCGAACGCAGTTGTGCGACCCACGATCTGATCGGGAAGAAGCTCGGGGCCAATCTCGGCGCCGGTAGACAGCACCACGGCACGTTCAACCACATTTTCCAGTTCGCGCACATTCCCCGGCCAGGAGTAAGCCACCATGGGCCGCAGAGCCTCGGGCGTTAAATGCCGCGTGGGCCGGTCGTTTTCCCGCGAATACTTATCCAGGAAAAAAGAAGCGAGCAGAGGAATGTCCTCTTTGCGCTGGCGGAGAGGTGGAAGATCAATCGTGATTACATTCAGGCGGTAAAAGAGGTCTTCGCGGAATTTGCCTTCGCGGACCTGTTGCTTCAAATCGACGTTGGTAGCGGCAATGATGCGTACATCCACCTGAATTTCATTGATGCCGCCCAGGTGCATAAACTTGCGGTCCTGAAGAACCCGCAGGATTTTGCTTTGCGTGTCCAGATTCATCGTGCCGATTTCGTCGAGAAACAGGGTTCCGTGATCGGCAACTTCGAACAAGCCTTTCTTGGAAGCAATCGCGCTGGTGAATGCACCTTTTACGTGGCCAAACAACGTGGACTCAAGCAGGTCAGCAGGCATTGAGCCGGTATTGACGGGAACGAATGGGCGATCGCGACGTGGGGAATTTAAGTGAATCGCTTTCGCGATGAGCTCTTTCCCGGTTCCGCTTTCACCTTGTAAAAGGACGGTGGAGCGGCTGGGCGCAACCTGGCCGACGAGATCAAAAATTTTCAGCATGGGCTCACTCTTGCCCACGATATTTTCGAAGTTATAGCGTTGCTTAAGAGCGCGCTTGAGTTGAATGTTCTCTTCTTCAGCACGGCGGCGGGCAATGGCAGCGCGAACGTCCGCCAGCAACTTCTCATTATCCCAAGGTTTCTGAACGAAGTTAGCCGCTCCGGCTTGCATGGCTTTGACCGCATTCTCAACCGTCCCGTAGGCGGTGATCATGATGATTGCAAGCTGCGGATCCTGGGTGCGAAGTTGCTCAAGCACATCGAGACCGTCGCGATCGGGAAGCGCTAGATCGAGCAGGATGAGGTCGAAGCTGTGCTCATCGAGGCTGGCTAGGCCGTCCTCAGCGGTGGCAGCGGAGTCAACCGAGTAGCCTTCCAGTTGTAACAAAGTTTCCAGCGACTCGCGGATAGCGGCTTCGTCATCGATGATTAGCACAGCGCCGGCAGACGAGTGCCGGGCCTCAGCGACAAAGTGGTGGTTGATGACAGCCGCTTCAGACATTTACTACCTTTCTGCTGAGTGGAAAATCCAGGTAGAACGAGGTGCCCGCGCCTGGCTCGCTTTCGACGCGAATCTTTCCCGCGTGCTCCTGGATAATTCCGTAGGTTACTGACAGACCCAAACCTGTTCCGCGCGGCTGCCCCTCCCGGGCCGTCTTCGTGGTGAAGAATGGATCGTAAATCTTTCGAATATTTTCAGGGGCAATTCCCGCGCCAGTGTCGGCGACGAGAACATTTACTCCGTCCCCATTCCAGGTCGCCACGCGAAGCGTGCCGCCATTCACCATCGCATCTTTCGCATTCAGAAACAGATTCAGAAACACCTGCTGCAGGCGCCCGGGATTGCCACTGATTGGCGGCAAGTGGTGGCTAAGCTCATCCTGTATTTTGATCCGCGAGGTCTTAAATTGGTGCTCCAGTAAAGCCAAAGTATCGGAGATGACTTTATTGACATCTACATCTGAGAACTCGGTGCTGCTGGTGCGGGAAAAATTCAGCAGGTTATTAACGATCTCAGAAGCGCGGAAAGTCTGACGGGTGATCTTTTCCAACAGCGCGCTTTTTTGCGGATCGGTTTGTACCTGTTTGGACAGCATTTGCGCATAGGACGAAATTACCGCAAGCGGAGTATTGACCTCGTGGGCCACGCCAGCCGCAAGTAGGCCGATAGACGAGAGCTTGTCCGCCTGCGAAAGCTGGGCTTCCAGTTCGACCCGTTCAGTAATGTCGTCCATGATGATGAGCCGGCCAATAACATTGAACTTTTTGCCGACCAGCGGAGCAATCGCGACATTGACGGTGCGAAATTCGTCGGCCTTGGTGCAGAGACCAAACTTGTACAGATTGTGAATCCCGGGGTGCTGGCGAACGCGATAAAACTCTTCTACGAATTTAGCCGGAAAAATCTCACCCAAAGGTTTACCCAGCACTTGCCAGCGCGGCAGCGCATACATGACTTCCATCTGCGAGTTCCATGACTCGATACGATCGGCCAAATCCACGGCCAGGACACCCACATTGATGGATTCGACAATATTTTCGTTGAAATCCTTGAGCCGCTCGTATTCGGCGACCTTCAGTTCCAGCGAAGCGTAGAGGCGAGCATTCTGAATCGCGATTCCAACGTATCCGCTGACCGTTTCCAGCAACTCGACATCCTCGCTGGAGAGAAAGTCGCCTTCGGCAGTTTTGCCCAGTCCAAGCATGGCAACGGTCTGTTTCTGCGCACGACACGGGATGTAATAGTTAAGTTCGAGGGCGGCAATCGTATGCTGCGCAGCAGGAGTTTCGCGAGGCACTTGGTGCGTATTGTCGAAGAACAGATGCCCGGCATTGCTCTCTGGCCGAGGGGCGCTGAGAAAGCTGAGGTCCAGCCCCGAACCCGGCATCATTCCGAAGGATTTTGCAAGCGCGAAACCGGAGCCTTCGTCGGAAGAGAGAAAGATCGCCAAGCGGTCAACCAGCAGAGTCCGAGAGAGCTTTTCAACGACGGCGGTCAGCATCTCATCGAGGTCAGTCTCAGAGCTTAGCTCGCGGCCAAATTCAATCAGGGTTTTCCTATAGTCATACCTGTTCCGGTAGAACAGCTGGTCGATGCGCTGCTGAATCCACTTGCGCAGTGGATCCACGAGCAGCGCGGTAACCACAATCACGATCATCAATCCTGCCGGCCCGGAGCTTGGAACTCGGGTATGAACTAATTCCGCGACTCCGCCCACGATTGCGAAATATGCCCCTGCAATGGCTAACGCGGCCAGGGTGTAGGCCATTCCTCGCTTGAAGATCAAGTCAACGTCCATCAAGCGATAACGGAAAATCGCGTATCCGAACGTCAAAGGCAGTATTCCGAGCGACAGCACGGAAAGTTTCATGAGCGGAGTAATAAGCACACCGCTCATGTAGGGCAGGACATAGAACAAGGTAAACGGCGTGACCGCTAAGATCGTTCCGCGTGTAACCCATTTCAGCTGCTGCCGGAGGATAGGAGTCCGGGCACTCCGGTAATTGTGCAACAGCACTGCGGCTGCACCCACGAAGAGGAGGGCGAGGTAGCCCATCTGCACGCGGTCAAGGTCCCAACGCAGCAGTTCGCTCGCGCTTAGGAAGCGCAGGGCGAGAATGTGAGTCGTTAGCAGCAATAATCCGGGAAGATAAACAGCCGGCACAACCCAGGAGTGCTTCCGCACAAAGCTGTGCCGCTCGGGGAATGTGAGAACGAAGTGGAGGAAAAGCGCGGGCTGCAAAAGCCCGGCGACTACGTTTCCCCAGTAAATCGTCCAATCGAAAGAGTTTAATTTTCCACTGTAATGGAAAGTGTAGAAGATGAAAGAGACGAGGCAGAAGATATAAAAGTGAGTCGAACTGGAAGCCGTCCAGCGGCGGAGAAGAACATAGATGCCGATGCCCAAGTAGATCAGACCGATAAACCTTAACCAGTTGTACTGGGAACGCTCGGCCGGTACCGGAATCACGGTCACATCTACCGGAACAGAACGGCGAACCAGCGAGTAGGTGGCTTTGGACCACGCTCCGGTCCGATAAAGCTCGCGCGTGAGTACAGCCATGCTTGATACCTGGTGGCCGCCTACGGCAGTAAGCTGGTCGCCAACTCTGACACCGGCGCGCGACGCGGGACCATCCTCTTGCACCTGCTCGGCTATCAGGCTGCCTCCCCGCTCGACCCACCAGGCCCCGTCAGAAGGAACCTGGAACTCACGTTCTTTCTGGAAATTAATCCAGGCAAGAACCATGCCTGCTACAGTCAAGAGAGTGAGCAGAATGGCGGTAAACCGGGTTTCAAAATCCCTGTTCATGGAACGCAACGAGGGGTGCGCTGCTGGCACACAAATCCCTTGATAAGGTTTGTGCACGTTCGCTGCCACTGCGGAGGACATCAGAGGGATGATAAGTTGCTCATCAACAGCCGCTTACGCGATTATAGAATGGTTTGTGGAGTAAAAATATGTTTTTTGGAAGCGATCTTCGGGAATCGGTAAGCAATTGCTGAGATTGGAGTTCTTGATTCATCACGTGGAATCCTATCTAAAATCAAAAAAGAAGGGAGAGCCGAAGCCCTCCCTTACAGAAGCGACAGAGGCGATATCACTTAGATAGAGTGCTGTGCGAGAAAAAAGGTTGTTCTTCGGGGTTGGTCAAGGTGAAACAAACAGGCAGTGCAGAGCGCGTAGGTCAGGTGACGCCGGTCCAACGACTCTCAATCGGACTAAGTGGCAAAGAGGTTTGCTATCTGCGGGCGGGCTCTGGCCCTCCACTGCTGCTCGTGCACGGTTTGCTCGGATACTCTTTTTCTTGGCGCCACACAATTCCGGCGCTCGCGGAAATCGCGACGATCTACGCGCTTGACTTGCCCGGTGCCGGCTATTCCGAGCCAATCCCGAACATGGACTGCGGTTTTCGTGCCTGCGCGGAACGGGTGTTGCGGTTCATGGATGGGGTCGGGGTGAGAGATTTCGATTTGTTAGGGACCTCGCACGGCGGCGCGGTTGCCATGATGATGGCGGCGCTCTCAGCGGAACGCGTTCGACGGCTGATTCTGGTCGATCCAGTAAATCCCTGGTCAGCTCATGGCCAGGTTCTAAGCGTGGTTCTGACCAATTTCCTGGTTGCCCCCATCTTTACGCACCTAACGCCAAGAATGCCGCTATTGCAGCGTTTTTACTTTCGTCGTCTTTTCGGAGACAAGGGAAGGATCAGGCCGGGAACATTAGAGGGCTACATC
>JAFAGX010000139.1 GCA_019237515.1 Acidobacteriaceae bacterium | reverse complement strand
CTGCGCGACTACGCTGGAGGAATTCAAGCTTCTCCCGAACATTTGGCGGAGGTGGAGGACCGTTTGGCGTTGTTGGATCGATTGAAACGCAAGTACGGCCCCACGCTCGACGACGTGATTCGACTCGGCGACGAAGTCAGCCGCAAGCTTTCAGAAATCGAGAACAAAGACGAGGTTCTGGCAAAGCTGCAGGGCGAGTTGAGCAATGCTGCCCAGCAGTATCTTGCTGCCGCCCGCGTCATTTCCAGGAAACGTTACGAGGCGGCCCGCAAGCTAGAGAAGATTGTCGAAGCGGAGATCAACGATCTGGCGATGAAATCAGCCTTCCGCATCGAGATGAGCGGAACGGACGAGGAAGGGAACTGGACGGCTTCCGGTTTCGATCAGGTTGTCTATCTGATTTCCACGAATCCGGGGGAGCCGATGCGGCCGATGGAGGAAATTGCGTCCGGAGGCGAGTTATCGCGCGTAATGCTCGCATTGAAGGCGAGTGTCGAAGCGGGAACCGGCAAGCTTCGGGTGGCGCGGACCGGCCCAGAGCGCCAGTCGAAGGGGCCCTCGCCCGCGAAACGGACCCTGATCTTCGACGAAATCGACACCGGGATCGGCGGCCGCGCTGCAGAGTCTGTCGGGCGCAAGCTGAAGGCGCTTTCGCGCGGCAATCAGGTGCTCTGCGTTACGCATCTACCGCAGATCGCCACGTTTGCCGACCATCACTATGTCATTGAAAAGCGAGTCTCAGGTCAGCGGACAAAAACAACGGTACGCCCGATTATCGGCGAGGAGCGCACCGAAGAAGTGGCTCGCATGCTGAGCGGAGCCAAGCTTACCGAGACCTCCCGCAAGCACGCCGAGCAGATGATCAAGGCCAACGCGTAGGGCGACTTGACAAAAGCGGGGTTAGCTAATACCTTTAGCTAATATGGAGTACACAGTTCACGAGGCGAAAACTAATCTGTCGCGGTTGCTGCAGGAAGCAGCGGAGGGCAAAGAAGTAATCATCGCACGTGGTAAGAAGCCCGTAGCGCGGCTGGTTGCGATCGGTGCGGCAAGCAAGAAGCGGGTTGCCGGCAAATTCAAGGGCCAGATTTCGTATACTCCGGACGCCTTTGATCCACTGACAGAACGGGAACTCGATGAGCTAGGCTTCGAATGAGGCTGCTGCTAGATACGCATGCGCTGATCTGGTGGTTCAACGATCCCTCCCAACTTTCCGAAACGGCATACTCTCTTCTGCAGGGTTCGGCTAATGGCATCTTCATTTCTGCCGCAGTCGCTTGGGAACTAGCAATCAAGGTCAATTTAGGTAAGCTCGATGCTTTGCCACTGGTTTCAGATCTACCGAACCACATTACCGAGGAGGGCTTCACGGAGCTTCCGATCAGCATGGCCCAGGCAATCAGGGCGGGCTTGTTGCCCAAACATCACCGCGACCCGTTTGATCGCGTCTTGGTGGCGCAGGCGCAGGAGCTGAACATTCCTGTTCTGAGCGCGGACCGATTTCTCGATCGGTACGACGTGAAACGAATCTGGTAAGTTGAATTGTGGCGTTTGCATGTATTTCCATTCGCTGCCCACAATCCCCACCCGCTGCTAATCCTCGCAATTTCAGCGCCTTACGTTGACCAGGATGGTTCTTTTTTATAAGCTTTATAATATACCCATAGTGGGGAAGTGTAATCTTACAGGACTGTGATCGTGCCCAAAGAGAACGGAAAGACTCTGCTTTTGTTAAAACCGCGTGGCTTCTGCGCGGGTGTGGTGCGGGCCGTGGATATCGTTCGCATCGCACTGGAAGCCTTCGGCCCGCCCATTTACGTGCGCAAAGAGATCGTCCACAACCGCTTTGTGGTCGAGGAGCTTCAAGGGAAGGGCGCTATTTTCGTCGATAGCGTCGACGAAGTCCCCAATGGCGAACGCGTTATTTACAGCGCTCATGGGGTTTCGCCCGAGGTGCGGGATGCCAGCGAGAACCGCGGATTGCGGGTGATCGACGCTACGTGCCCGCTGGTCACAAAAGTTCACGTCGAAGCGGTCAAGTTTGCTAAAGAGGGTTATTCGCTTATCTTGATCGGCCATCGTGATCACGATGAAGTCATAGGAACTTTGGGTGAAGCTCCACTAGTGACTCAGGTTGTGGGATCGCCAGAGCAGGTTCAATCGCTGACTGTGCCCGACCCGAACCGCGTCGCGTATCTTACGCAGACCACGCTCAGCTTGGATGAGACCAAGGACATCATCTCAGCGCTTCGTAAGAAGTTTCCGAACATTAAAGGTCCGGCTGCACAGGACATTTGTTACGCCACCGAGAACCGACAGGTAGCTGTAAAGCAGGTAGCTTCAGAAGCTGATCTGTTGCTGGTAGTTGGTTCCGATAACAGCTCGAACTCCAATCGGTTAGTCGAAGTGGCCCGGAATTTAGGGACGAGTTCGCATCTAATTGACAGTTGCCGTGACATTCAGCCCG
>JAFAGX010000101.1 GCA_019237515.1 Acidobacteriaceae bacterium | reverse complement strand
GCGGGCAGTTGACGTTCTTGTTGATGCAGGCCTGCGTGCCCTCAATGACGGTTCCGGCCGGGAACATCTCGTACCAAACGTAGTAGTACTCGACCCCCTCGAAGCATTGCGTGCCAGAGCCTAGCTGCTCCACGGTTCCGTTGGTGGCGCCGTCAATGCCGACCCAGTTCACGGTGTAGGCGCCCGTGTATTTATAGTTGCCGCTGGGGCACTGCACGTACGGGATCACCCACTCGCCACTGACCGACGAGATAGTCTTCGAGCCGCCCTCAATGTCGGCGAATCCCGACCAGTTTAACGAAGCCGCCGACGTGATGCCTCCTCTGGTGACCGCCTCTGCCCCCGGCTTGCTGACGCGCACCAGCGGCCGGTGCGCGGACATGTGCTTGATAAACGCTTCCTGAGCTCTTGCGACAGTTGCGGCGTCGGGCTGTGGTGAGTCCGGTGTGGCTGCACGGACAGGACTGGGCACGAGCATGCAAGCTACAGCGATCCCGAGCAGTGCCGTAACGACACCCGCGAACCGCTTCTTTGGTTGAGAGGGACTGGACGATGTGAAGACTGGCGCGTTCGAGGACGCCCGCTTGGCGCGATGGAGCAGAATCCGGATGTTGCTAAAAGGCTGCATATTAGTCTCCTGGGAGCATTTACTTTGTAGGACACGAGCAGACCCGAAGCGGCGAAACCCGCGCGGGACGCCGGAATTGTACACCTGAGTAGCACATTTGCAAGGAGTATTTCAGTTCCCCCTGTGCATTGCCGGGGCGTGCGGAGATTGATTTACCGTTAGGAGATATGCTGACGGTGAAACAGCGCAGCGGTACCGTCCCCATGCACTTCGGTCCAGTTCGGCATAAGCCGGAGAACGTTGGCAAGTGAGGACCAACGCGGAACCAAAACCCATTCAACATTCATCTGATCCAATTCCTGGGCGAAGCTGGGCTGAACCAGCACGATTTTCAAATAATTCTTGATGAACTGGTCGCCATAGAGATCATGGCGGTCATCAAGCACGACTTTGGTGTCGGGATAAAGCCGATAGATGAGATATCCACCCCAATAATCGAGGCTGAAAATCGGCTGGCGAATATCGTGGCGGGAAATGTAATCTGCGGCGACGACCGGGAAACGTTTCTCGTCGAATTGCGCATTTATGAGTTGAGTCGAGGCTAACTGCCCGTGGTGAACACACGACCAAATACCCAGCGCGAGTACCACCGCGACTAAGATATGACCGCGCAGATTGGTCTCAAGCTCCTGCATGCGGAAGCCGAAGGACGTAAGGCGGGAAAACAGTTGTCGCAACCAAAAAGCGACCCAGGCACTGGTAGCTGCTTTAGAGAGCGTAGCGGAAAGAACAGGTGCGAGCACGAGCGTCATCAGAAGCGAGGACGTTGGGAGATTCCGGGTAGCGTAAAGTCCACTATACCCAGCGAACAACAAAACCAGCAGGCGTGATGGACTAAGTTTCTGCCGCGTACTGGCAAGACTGATGCATGTACTGATCAGAAGAATTGCGAAACACTGTTGCGCGGCGCTATGAAAATCCGGTGAACGGAATTCGATGATCTGATTCATCAGGAAGCGATCGGAAAGATACCGGTAGACGTGCACATGCAGGTGGTAGCCGTAGGGATTCACGAAGCTGGCGGCAATGGTAACCACGGTGATCCCGGTCAGGTGTCGGAGCCAACTTGCGATTTGATCGCGCTGAGAGGTGTAGATCGAGTACTCGATCCCTCCGCCGATCAGGTAAATCGCCAAAAGCGAGAAACCGAGAGCAAATCCGCCATGCAAGTTGACCCAAAGAATCATGAGCATTGGGAGCCAGTAGAGGCGCTTTCCCGCTTTGTAGCTCGATGCAGAGTCGTCCAGCAGATCGAACCAAATCACGGTAAAAAGCCAGGTCAGAACATGCGGGCGGGTAAGAAAGTGAACTGAGGAAGCCCCGAGCGCCAGGACAAGAAGAAACAGGGAGCACGGAAGATTACCTCCGCGTCGTAGCGTCACGCGCAACACCAACGCGAACGTAGCTGCGATAAGAATCGCCGTGAAGAAGACTACTCCATTTAGGCCGGCGACATGGTGAATGCCCGCGATGAGCAAGTCGTAGAGCCATTCCCACGCATACCAGGTATGAGCGATCATCGTAGATGAAAAGGTATCCGTGTGCGGAATGTGATGCGTAAGTAGGATCTGCTCGCCATCCCGAATATGCCAGCCAATATCGGAATCGCGAAGCAGGACGCGCCCCATCGCGCCGTAGCTGAGGGCAAGAGCCAGCGCAATAAAGAGCAGATCTGCAACCGATGGAATGATGAATCGCGCCGTCGAGTTTTTGGGTGCAGTCTTGGATGTCTTTTCCGCTTCAATCGAGTTGATGCGGTCGGGAGCGGTCTGCGGTGTCGGCGTGGGCAAAGCTCGGTGTCTCAGATCATATTACTTGAGAACCTTCAGAGCGGGAATTGCGGGGACTTTGATCACACGTGGTACATCAAGTAGCCGAGGCCAACCCGCATGTGGTGGAGGATCGGGTCAGGAAGGCTGGCTGCAACCGTCAGTCCCAGACCTGCATGAACCAGGCCGAGAGGGTAGAGATTGCGGTAGCGTCGGAACGTCTCACAGAAGAAGATTGCTCCGAGAAAACTCAGTACTGTGAGAAGAGGACTGGGAAAGTGTGCGATGGCAAATAAGCTGGCGGCAGCGAACACCCCACGGCGACTTCCGAAGATTGATTCCAGCCTTGTAAACATGAAGGATTGCAAAAGAAATTCCTGGAGGAGAGCCCAGATGGCATATTGCCAGGCCCGATGCAAAGGCAAATGTTGCGGGGGGCCGAACGCCCTCGTGAGCATTCCTGCCGTGCCAATAATGACAATAAGAAGTCCGCCCAGAGCGAGGGTCGTATTGGCTCCGTTGAGGGGTCGCGTGAGCCCGAGTTCACGGAAGGAATAGGGCGCAAGCGCGGTCAGCAGGATGGTTAAGCACAATGCTGCCAAACTCACTAAGCTGTTCAAGTGGCCTTGGGGTGTCCACACCGCAACCAGAATCAACCCGTAAACAAGGCCGATTTCGATAAGGTTACGGGATTCCGAAGTGCGGTCTCCCCGTTCTGCTACGGGGGCCAGAATATAACCGGTGGGGCTGCCAAAACTCTTCGACTCGGATGCCATCGCGGGAATCTATTAATTAGAGCTCTTGTATCTCAGAATACCAAGATTCTGAGATGCAGAAAGGACGAATGGCGCCTAATCAGCCGAGGGTGGTCATCATCGGAGCCGGTTTTGGCGGCCTGCGAGCCGCGCGAAAGCTGGCCCATTGTCCTGTGCACGTGACACTGATCGATCGCAAAAATCATCATGTGTTTCAACCCCTGCTCTACCAGGTAGCTACGGCTGGGCTGTCGCCGGGGGAGATCGCGGCTCCAATCCGTTGGATTGTTCGCGATCAGCAAAACATAGAGGTCTTGCTGGGCGAAGTTCAGGATTTCGATTTAGCCAATCGAGTAGTGAAACTGCACGATCTCGAGATTGCTTACGACTATCTGATCGTTGCTGCCGGTGCAACTCACGGCTATTTTGGACATCCTGAGTGGGAACCGTTCGCGCCAGGGCTAAAGACCATTGAGGACGCAATCGAGATCCGCAGACGGGTATTGCTCGCGTTTGAACTCGCAGAAAGAGAGGCAGCCAGCGCCGAACCGGTGTTGCCCTTGAATTTCGTAATCGTGGGCGGTGGACCAACAGGAGTCGAGTTGGCAGGCACACTGGCCGAGGTCTCGCGCCACGTGCTGGCTCATGAGTTTCATGCTATCGATCCCAAGCGCGCACGCATTATCCTTGTGGAAGGAGGTCCTCGCATTCTTCCGGCCTATGCCGAAGATCTTTCGCGCAGCGCGGCGGAGCAACTGCAAACCTTGGGAGTCGAAGTGCGCACCGCAACCATGGTCACCAAGGTCGAACCGGCGGCGGTGTGGATCGGCGATATGCGCTTACCTGCAGGGGTGATCCTGTGGGCCGCTGGAGTGGCGACTTCCCCGCTAGGCAGGAAGTTAGGCGTTCCGGTGGACCGCACAGGGCGCGTTTTAGTCAATCCGGACTTAAGCATTCCGGGGCATCCTGAAATTTTTGTCATCGGAGATTTGGCAGCTTTCAAGGATAAAAAGGGAAATATGTTACCCGGCGTGGCGCCGGTTGCGCTGCAGGAAGGTTTAGCTGCGGCACAAAACATCGAACGTGATGTCAATCGTGAGCCGCGAGAGCCTTTCCACTATTTTGATAAGGGTAGCCTTGCCACGATTGGAAGAAATGCGGCTGTCGCGCAGTTCGGCAAAGTTCATCTTTCAGGTTTCATAGCTTGGCTCTCTTGGCTATTCATTCATATCTTTTTCCTGATTGGATTCCGCAATCGAATCATCGTCCTCTTTCAGTGGGCATGGTCGTATCTCACCTATGAGCGTGGGGCGCGGCTCATTACCGGAAATGAAGAGCTGCCAAGCTGGGAAGAAATGAAGCAGAAAGAACCCGCCGCAACGCGGCAGCGCGCGGGGTGAAGTTTGCAAAAGTAGCGTGTTTTACGATCGTTTTTCAATGACCGTGTGATCCTTCCGACTCGGGGTTAGTTGGCCCAGCACTGATCCCGCTTATCACTTGCTTTATCAGGCTCCTAGAGTAAAATGCCTGTCTTAATAATATGGCCACCCCAGGGGCCACACCCCAAACAGAATTGAAATCCAGGCCCGGGTGCTCGGCTGAAGGATCTTACCTGCGAGCAGCGATACTTTTCGGAAAAACTGAACTATAGCCATCAATGGGAGACAGGAGAAGGATCATGAAAATGCGCGTGATCTTAGTCACGATAGTTCTAATGACTACGGCGCTGCGGGCGCAAACTTTTCGCGGAACGATTCTAGGTACCGTGACCGATCCTTCGGGTGCGGTTGTCCCCGGCGCCAAGGTCACAATTAAAAATGTGAACACTGGACTCGAGCGCACTACTCAGACGAGCGCCGACGGTAGCTATGCTGTGACCGAACTCCCGATCGGCGCTTATAGCGTCACCGTCTCGCAAAGCGGTTTTCAGACTGCAATTACGAATAGTGTTCCAGTCGACGTCGCGGGCGAGCGGCGCGTGGATGTGGGGCTCAAGACTGGTCAGGTCTCGGAAAAGGTCGAAGTCTCGGGCGAAGAACTGCCGCAGGTGGAAACCACGAGCGATACTCTTGGCGGTGTGCTCACTCAGGACACGGTCAAGGACCTGCCCGTCAATGGCCGCGATTACACCAAACTGATTTACCTCAATCCCGGAGTTGCGGGTTCTCCAGACCAGATTTCCGACTCGCCCGGCTCTTTCGGCGAATTCAGTATGAATGGCGCTCGCGGCCGGTCGAATAATTATCTGCTCGACGGCACCGATATGAACGATGGTTATCGAAACGATCCCGCCATCAATCAGGCCGGTGTGTTTGGGACCCCGTCGGCAATCCTGCCCATCGATTCCATTTCTGACATGCGCGTGCTTTCAAATTTCCAGCCAGAATACGGGCGTAACGGCGGGGCCATCGTCAATATCGTCACAAAGAGTGGAACGAACGCCATCCATGGCGGATTCTTCGAGTATTTTCGCAACGATGCTTTGGATGCGCGCAACTACTTCGATCCAACTTCCGCACCCAAGGCGCCGTTTCACAACAATCAGTTCGGTGGCTCGCTGGGCGGGCCAATCGTAAAGGACAAGACATTCTTCTATTTGGATTACGAGGGTCAGCGGGAGGGCGTTGGCGTGGTGAGTTTGGCCTGCGTCCCAACTGCGGCGCACATTGCTACGGCCAGAGCCAATGTGCTGGCGGCCGGTGGCGCTATCAGCCCGGTTGGAACGGCCTTCCTGAATTTCTTCCCACACAATGCTGCCAACTACCTCCCAGGCGTGACGTCCAACGATCTCGGGTGTTTTAATGCCGCCAATCAATTCGCGCCAGACTACACGGCAATTGCTCCCTCATTTAACAACCTCAGCAGCGTAATCGGAAAAATTGATCATAGCTTCAACCCGAGCAACAACATTAGCGGCCGATATTTCTTTGGCGACAGCACTCAGCAATTTCCGCTCGCCTTGAACGCCAGCGGAGGCCAACTTCCGGGCTACGACACGGTCACGCCCACCCGCGTGCAGTTGGTCTCGATTTCTTACGTGACGGTCGTTTCACCCACAAAGGTTAATGAACTGCGTTACGGCTGGAATCGCTTTGCT
>JAFAGX010000592.1 GCA_019237515.1 Acidobacteriaceae bacterium | reverse complement strand
ATCGGAACCGGGTTTAGCGACTTGGTCGGGCTCACAGTGCGCCTCCTAGTAAGGCGCACTCGGCCTCTTGCTCGGCATGAACTTTGGCCAGCAACGAGTCTCGGTCGCGCTGAAAATCCTGGAACGATTTCTGTTCCGCCGCACGATACATGGCGTTGCGTTGCACTAGGACGTCGAAGTCGATGCGGTGGGCATCAAATTCAGGACCATCGACACAAGCGAATTCGCTTTTGCCATCGATGAGCACGCGGCAACCACCACACATGCCGGTTCCGTCGATCATGATCGGGTTCAGGCTGACAACTGTGCGGATTTTGTAGCTGCGGGTCAGGTCGGCAACCGCACGCATCATGGGAATCGGGCCGATAGCAAGGACGAGGTCGATCCGGGTGCCGCTTTCTATGAGATGGCACAGTTTGTCGGTCACGAAGCCTTTTTCCGCGTATGTGCCATCATCAGTTGTGATCAGCAGTTCATCGCTAACCTCGCGCATCTCGGTTTCCAAAATGACAAGCTCTTTGCTGCGGGCTCCGACAATCGAGATTACGTGATTGCCGGCACGTTTGAGGGCCGCGGCTGACGGATAGGCCATCGCTGTGCCTACGCCGCCGCCCATGACGACCACGGTGCCGAAGTTTTCGATTTCAGAGGGCTTGCCCAGCGGGCCGACGACATCGCGGATGCTTTCACTGGATGTGAGCGAATTCAACAAATGGGTAGTTTTCCCGATCGACTGCACGACGATGTTGATCGTGCCTCGGGCGGGATCCGATTTCTCGATGGTGATGGGGATACGTTCGCCTTCCTCATAAACTCGCAGGATGACGAACTGTCCGGGTTTTTGTTTGCGTGCGATGCGGGGCGCTTGAATGACAAAGCGCTTGATGCCGGGTGCAATGAACTCAGCGTGCAGGATTTTGAACATGAGTGCGCATGACTACACCCATATTGTCGGAAACATCGGTACATGCCGCTGTGACATGAATCACGCGGCAGGGAAGTGCCGATCACGTAGGCCCAGAAACGCCCTCGTCTGTGCGGCTGAGAGAAGCTCAACAGGTTAGCCGGGCGTTGCCCGGCCGGGCTTGCCAACTAAGTGGTTCTTTGAGGTTTAAAGATCATGCCTTTACTTGTTTTGCCATTCATGACAACTACAAGCGGCTGATCAAAGCGTAGGTGCCGAACGCAGCCTTGCTCTTCCACGGCCGGTTGCGATGCAAGCCATGGCCAATCCACAAAACCTTCGCCGGCATCCGGATTCGCGGTGAAATATCCGACCTGGAACGCAGTCAGATTCTGAAAGAAGTGACTGCCCTGCGACGGCGTAACACGGTAGTCACGAAATCCTGCTTCCACGATGACGCGGGCTCCCGATATCTCATCCCACTTTACCGGAATCCCGAGCCAAGGGTCGTTCGAGCCCCAACGGCCAACCCCGATCAGGAGATATGGAATTCCAGCTTCGTTCAGCTTCGAGTTGAGGCGCGCGACACATTCGGCCACTTCCTGGCTACGCACCCGCTCGAACCGGTGGACATCGACGACGACGGCGTCACATAAATCCTCAATTCTTCCGTTGCCTAGAACTTGCGAACTCTGACATACGAGTTGATCGGGTGCAACGTCCTGCATTCGCAGTTCTTCGCCCTCGCGGGAGAGCACAAGAGGACGAATCTGGAGAAACCCGAACTCCGCAGGGTCGTTCTGGCTCAGCGGCAGACGTACGGCAAATTCCATTTCTACCGGCCGACCAAAGGCACCTTCTCCGATTTCCGTCAGTTGCTCAAGAATTGCGGCAAGCGCGAACACGCCATGTTTGAGAATCGGTGCGAAACTTACAATGCGCGCGCCTAGGCGGCTGATGCCGTCGTAGACGGCGTGATTGTCCACCGAATAGGTTGAACCGACATTGGCCAGTGTTTGATCGCTTTCTGCAATCTCCAGTCCGAAGCGCACCTCTCGCAACTGGATAATGGAATCTGGGGATCGCTCGCCGTGGTCCAATTCCAAAGCCCAGAATTCGCGCTGCGAGTTTGCCAGAATATCTTCCACGGAAGAGAACTGAATAATGTTCCGAGGATATCGGGGACAGAATGTAAGGCATTTGCCGCCATCGACCACCATCCGTCCCAAGCCCAGCGCTACTGCCGCAATCCCGTCGGCCGCCTTCATCGGCGGCACAGGATAGAAATTATGGGAGCGGACCACTCCAGAAAAATCCGGATAAAACCGATTCCCGTGAATCGTACCGACGACTTGTTGGACGATGACCGCCATCTTCTCTTCTTCCAACCGATACGGAGTCGCGCGCACGTAAGCCTTGGCATGCTGGCTGAAAGTCGAGGCGTAGACGCGCTTAATCGCTTCCATCAACTGCTCCAGGCGAGCCACCAAACCGGCATGCTGGTTACTTAACATGAAAGTTTCATAAACGCCCGTAAAAGGTTGATATTGCGAATCTTCCAAAAGGCTGGAGGAGCGGACGGCGAGTGGATAATCCACTTCTGAAAGGAATGCCAAAAGATTGTCTCGCAAGGAGGCCGGCAATGGAGACGCAAGAAATCGTTCGCGAATCTGTGCATCATCGGAGCAATGCATCGCGAAATCCAGCAGATTGTTTTCTGCTAGAAAGCGGTCAAAGAAATCTGTAGCCAGCACTAAGCTTGGGGGCACGGCAATCCGCACCTCGGGAAAGCGGCGGCCAAGACGATTGTTGTGGAGAAGATGGCGGATGAAAGCGAGGCCGCGCGCTTTGCCGCCGAGTGAACCGCCTCCGATGCGAAGAAAGTAATTGTCGGTCGACTGAAAAGTTGTGGGGTTGAAATCGCCAATCAACACCTGGCTCTGTTCGGCGCGATATTCGGTGATGGAATCGATGAGATCGTGGCGCAGGTCTTCCACCGTCGGAAAATCGGAAACCTTGCGGGGCCGGAGCTTCTGGGCCAGCGCGAACTCGGTCCGCGCACGCAACCAGCGAGAGAAATGGTTCCGCTCGCTGTGATAAGCGATGCTTTCCCCTGGAACCTCGTCGAGTCTAGTCTCCAATTCGTGGAGGTCGCTGGCGCGGGCAACCTCCGAACCGTCGGGAAGGCGGAAAATGAAATCCCCAAAACCGGCCTGGTCCATCAGAAAGCGGCGAAGATCTTTGAGCAGCGTGGGAGAGCGTTTTCGTAAGAATGAAAATCCTTCGGCCTGAGCGCGTCCGCGAAACTCTGTTCGACTGGACTGCAGAACGATTGGAACGTCGGGAACTTCTTGGCGCACCAGATGCGCGAGTTGGAATCCGGCCTCGGTACTCAGTTCGCCGTCCATGGGGAATTCCACATCGGAGACAACGCCCAACAGGTATTCGCGATATTTCATCGCTTCACGCATGGCATCTTCATACGTTGAGCTGAGCAGGATTTTTGGCCTGGCACGCATCCGCATCAGTTTGTGCGCGACGTTTAAGCCTTCGCGGATCACGCGCTTCGATTGGGTGATCAGCTCAGTGTAGATTGCCGGCAGAAATGATGAGTAGTACCGAATGTTGTCTTCGACCACGAGGATGACCGGCACGCCGATGGCATGCGTGTCGTGCATCACGTTTCGTTTGTCTTCGATGTACTTGACGATGGAGATCAGGATGCGGATGTTGCCTTGCCAGAGAAAGATCCATTCGAGATCGGTGACGGGATTACGTTCAATGAACCGTTTGATCTGGCGATAGTCGTACGCCAGCACGACCACCGGAATATCCAGGCCAGCCGCTTTCACTTCGGCGGCGAGTTGCGCGGCATCCATATCACCAACTTCGAGGTTAGTGACGATCAGATTGAATCGCGGCTGCGCGCGCGCGATGGTTAGCGCTTCGTTGCCGGTGGGAACATGAGTGATTCCGGGAATTTGCTGCAGGTTTAATTCAAGCGACTCACCGATCAGTAGCTCGTTAAGTCGTCCGTCCTCGCGCAGGATAAAAGAATCGTAAAGGCTCGAGACAAGCAGAATGTCCTGGACGCGGAAGGGCATCAGGTTCTCGAAACCCTCGAAAAGGCGTTCCGCGTCGACGATCGGGTCGGGAGTGTAGGTTACAGCCATAGCTGATTACGGTGTTCTCTGTAGTTGCTAGAAGTCTAACCACAGAGTACACGGAGGTCACGGAGGAACGTCAAAAACTCGCGGGGTGGATTGCTCCACCCCGCAAAATACTGCAATATTGCGGGCGAAGGCGCCCGCACCACACGAACTAGACTAGCCCCTGGTCCAGCATGGCATTGGCAACTTTCAGGAAGCCACCAATGTTGGCGCCGTTGACCAGGTTGCCCGGTGTGCCATATTTCTCGGCTGTTTCGAAACAAGTGTTGTGGATGGCGATCATGATTTTGTGCAGACGATCGTCGACTTCCTCGCGCGTCCAGCTCAGCCGTGCGCTGTTTTGGGCCATCTCGAGGCCGGAGGTTGCAACGCCACCGGCGTTCGCAGCCTTGGCTGGGCCGTAAAGAATCTTGGCATCGAGGAACAGCTTGGTGGCTTCGAGCGTGCTTGGCATATTCGCGCCTTCTGCAACCAGCTTGCAGCCATTCTTCAGCAGATTCTCTGCGTCTCTCTTTTTGATTTCATTCTGCGTCGCGCTCGGGAACGCGCAATCCGCTTTGATATTCCAGATCGGATTGTGGTCCAACTTGATATCTGTCGGCATGAAGACGCCCTTCTTGAACTTGTCCGCATACTCGCGGATGCGTCCACGGCGAACGTTCTTCAGTTCCATGATCCAAGCCAGCTTCTCCTGATTGATGCCGTCTGGATCGAAGATTACGCCATCGGAGTCGGAGCAGGTAATCGGCTTCGCACCCAGTTGCAGCAGTTTCTCGATGGTGTATTGGGAGACGTTGCCGCTGCCCGAAACCAGGCAGAGCTTGCCTTCGAGTGTTTCTTTACGGGTCTTCAGCATTTCTGCTGCGAAATACACGCAACCGTAGCCGGTGGCTTCAGGACGAATCAGCGATCCACCCCAAGCGAGGCCTTTTCCAGTCAGCACTCCAGTGAATTCATTGCGAATGCGCTTGTACTGGCCAAACAGGAAACCGATTTCGCGGCCGCCCACGCCAATGTCGCCGGCAGGAACGTCGGTGTCCGGTCCGATGTGACGAGACAGTTCCGTCATGAAGCTTTGGCAGAAGCGCATCACTTCGTTATCGCTCTTGCCTTTGGTGTCGAAATCCGACCCGCCCTTGCCGCCGCCCATGGGTAACGTGGTAAGCGAATTCTTGAAAACTTGCTCGAACGCCAGGAATTTCAGAATGCCGAGATTCACAGATGGATGGAAACGCAGGCCACCCTTATAAGGCCCGATCGCGCTGTTCATCTCGATGCGGAAGCCGCGATTGACCTGGATTTCGCCGCGATCATCAAACCACGGCACACGGAACATCAGGACCCGCTCCGGCTCGGTGATCCTCTCAAGGATCTTGGCGGAACGATATTCCGGATGTCTCTGCAACACCAAACGCAGAGATTCGAGAACTTCCTGGACAGCTTGGTGAAACTCAGGCTCGGCGGGGTTTTTGGCTTTTACGGTGGTTAGAACTTCTTCAATATAGTCGCCCGACTTAACGTGGGGCGGTGTCATAACACTCATGATAGTACCCTCCTTATGTATACAAAGGCTTTCCGATGAGACTGGCTGCAACGCGTCTTCACTGTGTCTGGCGACACCGGTTTACAGTCCATTTAAGGCTTGTGCGACAATCCAGCGCGGTGACACGAATCACCGCGAATCGTGACCATCGTACCGCCAAACGGTGCTAAGTGGTTAAGTTTTTTGACTCGACACGCGTCGGATCATATTTGGCATGTGGGACGAGTACTTCAGGCGCAATCATGGGCAGGGTAGGAATCATCCACCTGAACAGGATGGTTGCAGCAGCCGCGCCCGAGAATTGGGCGGCGATGAAACCGGGAACATCCAATGGACGAATTCCGGCGAACGTGTCAGTAGCTGCTCTTGCAAGAGCAACCGCAGGGTTAGCGAATGATGTCGATGCCGTGAACCAGTATGCAGCCGTTATGTAAGCGCCTACCCCAAATGGCACAACGGATGAGCGTAACCGTGAACAACCCCAAATAACCGACATGAGTCCGAAGGTTGCGACGAATTCGCTGAAGATTTGCGCGAGACCACTACGAGAGTGCCGCGATGCCGCGAACAGAGGCAGTCCAAACATGAAGTGGGCACAAGCGACACCCGCGAACGCGCCTAACACCTGAGCGGCTATGTACGCCGGTGCTTCTCTCCAAGGAATTCCTTTCTGGGACGCGTCTGCGAGCGTAACGGCAGGATTGAAGTGCGCTCCCGAGATCGGCCCGAACGTCAGGATGAGAGCCACCAAGCCGGTCCCAGTTGAAATCGTGTTCGCGAGCAGTGCAATTGCAACGTTCCCGCCTGAAAGCCGCTCTCCCATGATTCCTGAGCCGACGACAGCTGCCACGAGGAATGCGGTACCGAGGAATTCCGCTGCCATGCGAGCCCGCAAGCTGAATCTCATTGGTAGCCGATATTATCGAGCTCGTTCTTGAGGGCAAGCCGATCTATCGACGCAAGCGGAAGAGACAGGAATAAGCTGATGCGTCGATCAAGCAGGAAAAAAGCATCCCGAAAAGCTCTTTGTATCTCCTCGGCTGTCCCCAGAGTTGCAGCGGGATCGGCGACGCCCCAATGTGCTGTTATTGGTTGTCCCGGCCAAACAGGGCAGACCTCTTTTGCCGCGTTGTCGCATACGGTAAAAACGAAATCGAGCTTGGAAGAATCTGGTTTCGAGAATTCGTCCCAATTCTTGCTTTGCAGGCCAGCGGTCGGAATGTGGGCGGCTTCAAGTTGTCGTAAAGCTTCGGGACGTACCCTCCCGGCCGCATGGCTGCCGGCGCTGTACGCAGTGAATCGTGGCTTGCCTTTGAAATTAAGAATCGCCTCGGCCATAATCGACCGTGCGGAATTGCCGGTGCACAGAAACAGCACGTTGTAATGAGGCGTCGTGGCCGAATTATTGGCAGCAGATTGGAGCACAGCAAGACCTCTTCTCGGCCGGTTTGACAGCTCTAATGAACGCGCTCACGAGCTTGCCTTCGATCTGCGGAGCGAGCGCGTCTACATTGATATTTTGAGCGGACAGGAACTCGCGTGCATCTTCGGCACGATAAATACGAGTTGGTTCAGCGGAGATTTGCTCGAAGCCAGCGGCGGCCAATTTCTGGCCATATTCAGTTTCGTCTAGCGCGCCTGCCACACAGCCAACCCACAGCAACACGCTCTGGCGAACGTGCGGAGGAATTTCACCGCGAGTGACAACATCAGAAACCGCAAAGCGTCCGCCGGGCTTTAGAACACGAAATGCCTCGCGCAGAACCTGATCTTTGTCGGCAGAAAGATTGATCACACAGTTCGACAGAATGACGTCCACCGAGTTATTGGGGAGAGGAATGTGCTCGATCTCGCCTTTCAGAAACTCGACGTTTTCTAGCCCTGACTTTCGTTTGTTCTCACTAGCCAGCGCAAGCATTTCATCGGTCATATCAAGACCGTAGGCTTTGCCGGTTGGCCCGACGCGCTTCGCCGAAAGCAGGACATCGATGCCGCCGCCAGAACCGAGATCGAGTACCGTTTCTCCGGGATGCAATTGAGCGAGGGCCGTAGGATTTCCGCAGCCGAGCGAAGCCTGCAGAGCCTCGGCCGGAATTTGGTCAGCCTGGGAGGCATCGTAGAGATTGGAAGTGATTGGATCGCACCCCGAGGTACTCGTCGAAAGCGGACCACAACAGCCGCAGGCGCTTCTCACCCGCAATGCCGCCTTTGCGTATTTTTCTCTGACTGCGTCTTTAAGCTCTGAGCCTGGCATAATGCCTCCTATTTGCGAATTTGAATAATCTCTTGTGGGTTGAAAGCATGATTGCGCGTGCAGCATTCGGCATAAAGAAATTGCAGTAACTCGCGCAGCGCTTCAGTATTGGCGGTGTATCGGAGAAACGTGCTCTCGCGGCGCACACAGACCAGATCTTCATTCTTCAGCTTGTCGAGGTGATGCGACAGAGTTGAATTGGGAATTCCGAGTTCCGCCTGAATGTCCCCGACGACCATCCCCTCAGGGTGAGCCGACAAGAGCAGCTGCATGATGCGCAGCCTCGGCTCCGTTCCCATTGCTGAGAACATGTCCGCATACCGCGTGACGTTCGCGTCCTGCATGTTTCGATAATTGCAGAAATAGGCAAATAAGTCAAGATGCCATCCCATCCGGACGTCTTGACCGCATTTGACGGGCGAGACGCCCATCCTCCTATTGATTCTGTGGAGTGCGGTTGGCCGCAGTGGCTGTACCCGCGTTGGGATTCTCCATGCGGCTCAAATGCGGGAAAAATGGGGTGACTTCGAATGGCATCTTGTCGCGCACGGAAACAATGGTGACTGGCGCCGCTTTGACGAGGTCAATCTGATCATTCCAGGGATTCACTTTGAGGCGGCCGCCCAAGGGCAATGCGGCGATCTGATCGAGTTTCTCGGGCTTCAACTCGGGTCCAGAGGTTGCGAGTGCTGACATGCGCACCAGTTGTCCTTTATCGCTCACGAAACTGTTGCCAAGGTGCGGAGTTAACAAGGCCGTAATCTCCGGCGCTCGGACTGAGAGTTCCTTCAGAAATAGGCTGGCGGAATCAAGTTTGCTGGCGTACGGAGATTTCTTGAGCAGTTCTATGGCCTTGGCATCAGCCGCGGTTTCTTCTTCGGGGCTGTGCCGGAAGTCGGCCGTGTCCAGGCGTGACAAGGCGAACGCGTAGGAGGGGTCGGCGCGGTGCGCGTCGTGGGTGAT
>JAFAGX010000559.1 GCA_019237515.1 Acidobacteriaceae bacterium | reverse complement strand
TCCGCGCGACGGCTACTTTGGTGCAGCAGATGAAGCCAAGAAGCTGGGCATACCGTTTGTCGGACATGTGCCTGACGCAGTTCGCGCGTCGGAGGCTTCCAACGCCGGCCAGAAAAGTATCGAACATTTCACCGGCATTTTTGAAGGCTGCTCCACAATTGAAGATCAACTCTTGAAGGGCCCCAAGAGTTTGGGCCGCAATGTGGCGACCTACGATGCGGATCGAGCCAAAACTCTCATCGCACTCATGGCAAAGAATCAAACCTGGCAAGTGCCGACACTTGTTTGGGAGCGTGGACAATGGCTGATTGATGACATCGATTTGAGCCATGATCCGCTTGTAAAATATGCGCCGGCCGCTTGGAAAGACCGCACCTGGCCGATGTTCACGCGGGACATCCTGAAGGACATGGATACAGACCCGCTGCCGGTCCGCAAACGGTTTGTTCAGATGGAACTCGAAATGGCATTGGCCATGTATCGTGCGGGCGTGCCATTCATGGCCGGCACTGATACCGCTGCCGGCGTGCATATATTCCCGGGGTTCAGCTTGCATGAGGAACTCGCGATCTTTGTTCAGGCAGGATTCACGCCGATGGAGGCTTTGCAAACCGCGACTCGTAATCCTGCAGAATTCCTTGGCCGGCTGTCAGAGATGGGTACCGTCGAAGAGGGAAAAGTTGCCGACTTAGTGCTACTCGACGCCAATCCTCTGGATGACATTCACAATACCCGGAAAATCCATGCAGTGGTACTCGCGGGCCGCTACTTCTCGCGGGGCGACCTGGACGAAATGCTGCATCAGGTTGGATTGGCGGCCGTAGCGGCAAAATAAATCGCGTGTGGGCAGGCCGTCGTGCTTCTAAGCTCTAAGGCGCGAGAACCAGAGACTGCCTGCCAATCACAGTTGTCAAGTTCGAAGCGCAGTGCGTAGCCCGGCGCATAATCGGCTTGACAATTAACCTATATCAAAAATAACTTTGCACGTCATAAAAGTCGCAAGGAGTTCGATTGTCAAAGCAGAGGGGGCTATGGGCAATCTACAACGGTTGTGTGTCATCGCGTCGCTGGTTAGCTTACTTTCCATCTTCAGCAGTGGGCAAACTGCCACCACATCGCTGCGCGGCACAATTTCCGACCCGCAGGGGGCGATGATTGAGGGGGCAACGGCCACTCTTTCCAATCCTGCGACCGGGTTCTCCCGCTCGACAAAAACCGACGATCACGGTTTCTACCAATTCCTGCAGGTCACTCCCGGAACCTACGTCTTGACCATAGCAAAATCCGGGTTTGGAACTCTGAAAGAGGAAAACCTGCAACTGCAGGTGGATGTGCCAGCCACCTCAAACTTGACCATGAGAGTGCAGGCAGAGACAAGTACGGTAGAAGTGATGAGCACGACGGTGCAAGTGAACAGTGAAGATGCCACGATTGGAAACGCATTTGGGGCTACTCAGATCGAATCCCTGCCATTCGAAGGCCGCGACCCAACCCAGATTTTGAGCTTGCAGCCCGGCGTCACATACGTTGGAAGCAACGTAGATCAAAACCAGGATAGCCGCGGCGGATCGGTGAGCGGCGCCCGCAGCGACCAGACCAATATCACTCTCGACGGAGTCGATGATAACGATCAGGTGAAGGGTTTTGCGTTCCAAGGAGCGTTACGGTCGACGCTCGATTCATTGCAGGAATTCCGCGTCACGACCAGCAACGCCAATGCTGACGAGGGCCGGTCCTCGGGGGCGCAGGTTTCGCTGGTCACGAAGAGCGGAACGAACGCACTCCACGGATCAGTGTACGAATATAACCGCAACAACGTCGGCGAGGCCAACGACTGGTTCAATAAGCAAAGCCAGATTGACTCAGGGCTACCCAATATTCCTGGGCAGTTGATCCGGAATACGTTCGGGGCAACTGTCGGTGGGCCAGTCGTAAAAGATCGCGTGTTCTTTTTTCTGGCATACGAGGGACAAAGGACGCGCGAGAATGTGCAAACTACGCGCGTAGTGCCCAGCGACAACCTGCGCCAAGGCATCGTCAGCTATGACTGCACAGGCGATCCCAAGTGTCCGACTGGCGGCGTGGAAACGATGACGCGGCAAGATCTGGCTTCGTTGGATCCGAAATGCGCCGGTTTGGGAACCTGTCCCTTGGGTCCTGGTGCAAATCCGGCAGTGATGACCCTGTTCCAACAATATCCTCACCCTAATTCCACGGCGGTGGGCGACGGCCTGAATTTTCAGGGATTCACTTTTCCTGCATCGACCCCCGGCAGGTTGAACACTTATGTCGCAAAATTTGATTTCAATCTGACGCAAAACCAGCATGTATTCGTTCGTGGGGGAATGGTAGGGGACAACACGGGGCAGGGGCCGGAGTTTCCGGGGCAGTCTCAGGGCACGGTTTTAACCAACAACAGCAAAGGATTGATTGTCGGCTATACCAACACGCTGCGATCGAATCTCATCAACAATTTCCATTACGGGTACATTCGGGAAGGCGTCGGCAACATTGGCCAGCTTTCCAACAATTACACGTTTTTTGGAAACGGACCGGACTCGCTGACTGCGGATACCTTCACCATCAAATCGAATGTTCCGGTACACAATTTGGTTGACGATGTGGAGTGGGTGAAGGGGAAACACACGCTGGGATTCGGTGGCAATCTGCGCATCATTACCAACAATCGAGACTCGAATGCAGATTCGTTTATTGATGCCCGGTCATACACGCTCTGGCTGAACCCGACAGCGCTGATTGCCGGTCAGGGCCACAGCTTTGATCCGAGTGCTCCACAGTTTGCTTTCCTTGGGCTGCCTGCGGTGAATTCCAACTTCCAGAATGGTTATGACTGGCCGGTGATCGCACTGGCTGGTTTGCTGGATTCGTCTTTCTCCAACTACAACATCAACAAACAAGGCAATGCCCAGCCTACGGGAGAAGCAGCGCAGCGGCATTTTCGTGCGCATGAGTTCGAAGCTTACGTCCAGGACAACTGGCGCGTAACTCCACAACTCACCCTGACATATGGACTGCGTTACACGCTGTTGCAGCCGCCATATGAAACGACCGGAACTCAGGTGTCGCCCACCATCAGCACCGAAGCTTTTTTCCAGGAGCGAGCTGCAGCGATGCTGGCAGGACATGGATTTAACCCGCCGATCAGCTACGCTTTGTCGGGCCAAGCCAACGGCAAGGCACCCTATTGGAATTGGGATTACGGAAATGTTGCGCCAAGGCTGGCGTTTGCGTGGTCTCCAAAAGCTGAAGATGGATTGGCGCATCGCCTTTTCGGAGGAGCGGGAAAGAGTTCCATTCGCGGTGGTTATGGGATTTACTATGACCACTTCGGACAAGGCGTGGTCGACAGTTTCGATCGCAACGGCTCGTTTGGCTTGACCACTACGATTCAGAATCCAATCGGGCAGTACTCGATCGATACTTCGCCGAGGTTTATTGCGCCGAACGTCATCCCGAAGACTCTCATCGCTGCGCCTCCAACCGGAAGTTTCCCGAAACCTGCCCCCAGCGGACTTGCCAATAATGGTGCTACCACGGCGTGGGGGATCGATGACAGGATGAAGACGCCTTACTCCCATGTGTTCGATCTTTCTATTAACCGTGAATTGCCCAACAGCTTTGTACTTGATGTGGCGTACATCGGCCGCCTAGGCCGACGGCTGCTGCAGGAAGAAGATTTGGCGATGCCGCTCGACATCGTTGACAAGCAATCGAATACCGACTACTTCTCGGCTGCGCAGCTTTTGTCGAAGGCCGCAGCGGCAAACGTTCCTATCCAGAGTCTGGCCAAGATCCCTTACTGGGAAAACATGTTCCCAGGGGCAGCCGGGGTCTATGATGCCGTCGATTTTGGTGCCTGCACACCGGGCAACGCTAGTCTGGCGGCAAACTTCTCGCCCACGGCGACTCAGGCCATGTACAGCTCTTACGCATGCGCCTTGCATAACGAAACATTGCCGCTGATTTTTGCGGACGTTCCTGGTGAACTGGGCCTCGGTCCAAATCCCTGTTTCCCCGCATGTTCGAAACTGGGCCCGTATGCGTATTTCAACCCTCAATTCACCTCGCTCTATGCGTGGCGAAATGCGGGGACGAGTTCGTATCACGCACTTCAGGTGACATTGCGCCACGGAATGACACACGGTCTGCTTTGGGACCTGAACTACACATTTTCCAAATCGCTCGACATCGGGTCGAATGCCGAGCGCGTCAACAACGTCGACGCGTACTATCAAGCCGATCAGATCATCAACTCCTGATCGCCCGCGCAGCTTCGCGGTCCTTCGGACTTTGACACCACTCACCAGATCAACTCTAACTGGGTGTACGAACTGCCGTTCGGACACGGCAAGCACTTTGCGGCTACTTCGAGCGGCTGGGTGAATGCGATTATCGGAAACTGGCAATGGTCGGGTCTGGC
>JAFAGX010000466.1 GCA_019237515.1 Acidobacteriaceae bacterium | reverse complement strand
ATGGGAATGGTTTGAGAATAGCCCCTAGGTGCCAGAGGACACCCCACCAAAGTGCTATATGCCGGGTGCCTCCGAATCCGGTTCATCGTCGTGCGATCCACTCCCTAATGGCGACGAGTGCCTTGCCTCGAAAACTAAAATTCGGCGGGTGTGCCTTGGAAGCGCTCAACGCCGGGTGAAGTTGCGTGGAATCTTGCCGATCAAAGCTATGGAGCCTACGTGTGCATGCCGGAAGTGGACAATCCTGAACTATTCCGGGCGGTGCTGGGGAGCTTGTCCCTGGCAGTCTCTGTACTCGATCGAAACGGCCGCATCACATTTTGGAACCAGGAAGCGGCGCATTCGACGGGGTACATGGAACCGGAAGTTATTGGAAGGTCGTACGAGGATGCACTCTTATGTCATCAGGACGACCGCGGAATCGACCAGCGTTCGCAGGTTAGCCCTTTCATGAGCATTTTGCACGCAGCCAAGTCAGCCATACTGAAAACGCATTTGCGCCATAAACGTGGATATTCCTTCCCCGTGCTGATTAATATCACTCCGATCCGGGACGAAAACGGAGCTTGGATTGCGACGGCGGTCAGCTTCGACCCACACATTTCCCGTAGCGGACCGATGCATGTGGGACGCAATCTGCCGCCGGTTGCGGCTTTGGACGCCAGCACAGGCGTGGCGAATCACAGTTTCACCCTGTTCCACCTGCGAGAGAGCCTGGCCGCATTTGCGGAGCTACATATTCCCTTTGGCATTCTGCGCGTCAAGCCCGATGAACTCGAGCATTTCCGTGCGGCTTACGGCCGCGAAGCCAGTGATGCGATTGTGTCGGTCATCGCGCAAATGCTCGGTAACAGCTTTCGGCCGGGAGATTTCGTTGGCCGCTGGGCCGCAGATGAATTTCTGGTGATTTTGAAGAGCTGCACAAGAGCAGGCGTCAGGAGCGTGTACGAGCGCATTCGCAGTACGATTGGCGCAGCAGAGATCCGCTGGTGGGGCGAGCTGCTCTCTGTCCCCCTTTCTCTTGGATACACGTCGGTGGAAGTGGATGACAGCATCGATTCACTGCTGCAGCGGGGGGAGTGTCCGCCAAGAGCAGCGATGCATACGCCCTCCGCTGCAGGTGGCTCGGCATCGCCCAGGAGCTGAAAAGAAATGTTTGCCGTTATCGGAATCCTGGTGGTGATCGGGGCGGTGCTGGGCGGATACCTGATGGAGCACGGTCACGTCCGGGTACTCCTGCAACCGGCGGAGCTGCTCATCATCGGAGGCGCAGCCAGCGGCACGGTACTGATCGCCAATCCTCTGCACATTCTCAAACAAATCGCCGCAGGGGTGACCGGAGTTTTCCGCGGCTCGACGTTCACCAAAGAGCGTTATCTGCAGACACTCAAGATGACTTACGATCTGCTGAACAAAGCGCGCCGCGACGGGTTGATGTCGCTCGAAAACGATGTGGAAGAACCGCAAAAAAGCGCGATTTTCTCCCAGTACCCCGACTTTCTGAATGCTCATCACATTCGCGATTATTTCTGCGACACGATGCGCATGGCTATCAGCGGAGTGGAAGCCTTCGAACTCGATCAGCTTCTGGACCTTGACCTGGAGGTGCACCATCTCAGCGCGAGCCAGCCAAGTTCATCCCTGACCACGGTCGCGGATTCGCTCCCCGGTCTCGGCATAGTCGCCGCCGTGCTCGGGGTGGTGATCACGATGCAAGCCTTAGGAGGTCCTCCCGAAGAAATTGGGCAAAAGGTAGCCGCCGCCTTGGTAGGGACTTTTTTGGGAGTGCTCCTCTGTTACGGCTTCGTGGGGCCAATCTCCTCCAATATGGCCAAACTGGTGGAAGATGAGCGCGCGTATCTGTACGTGCTGCGCGTGGTAATGATTTCGTTTCTCAAGGGAACGGCACCGATTTTGGCGGTGGAGTTCGCGCGACGGGCCATTCCTGCGCATGTTCGTCCCTCGTTTCAGGAGGTCGAAGCTGTCTGCCGCAATCGAGGCCGGGATTCGGAGGCTCCGCCGGCGGAAGCAACATCGGGCGAGGCTCCTGCAGGGGAAGCCTCAGCATCAGCCTCGGCAGGAGCATGATTTATGGCTCAGGACCGCCCGTTCATCGTGGTGAAGAAAAAGGCAGAGCATGGCGGCCATCACGGTGGTGCCTGGAAGGTTGCGTACGCAGACTTTGTGACCGCGATGATGGCGCTGTTTATCGTGCTCTGGCTGGTGAACAGCAGTAAGAAAATTCAGGAAGCGGTTGGAGGATACTTTCGGGATCCATCCGGAACTTCCAAGAATGTTGGGACCGACAAGAGGGGTTCCGATGAGAGCGTCGCATTAACGAAAGACGACATGCCCAAGCTCAAAGATCAGCTGGAGCAACGCATTCGACAGATGAGCAATTTCGATCAGCTCAAAAATCAGATTGAAATGACCGTGACCTCGGATGGGCTGCGGATCGAGCTGCTGGAAAGCGAGAGCGGGACATTTTTCGATCTAGGGAGTCAGGAGCCTAACGGCAACGGCAAAGAGCTGTTAGTTCTCTTGGCCGAGCAGTTGAGCAAATTTCCTAATCAGCTGTCGATCGAGGGTCACACCGATGCCAAGCCCTATTCCGGACGGAAGGAATACAGCAATTGGGAACTGTCTACGGATCGTGCCAATGCGGCGCGGCGAATTATGCAAGACCGTGGCCTAAGAGCAAGCCAGGTTTCGCAAGTACGTGGATACGCCGATCAAATGCCGCGGAAGAGCGACGATCCACTCGATGCCTCGAATCGTCGCATTTCTGTGATTGTTCAATATCTGGACAAAACGTGACTTGCAGCACATGAGTCCTGCCACGCTTCGCGCTACAATATGAAGTTTTCATCTGGACAATTTCTGATGAGGAAAGATACCAACTGTGATCATCGGGGTGCCGAAGGAAAGTTATCCGGGAGAGCGGCGGGTTGCGCTTGTTCCGGTGGTAATTCCCAATCTCGCGAAGGCCGGTTTTGAGATAGTCGTCGAAGCCGGCGCGGGCAGCGAAGCGGGCTATTTGGATTCTCATTACACCGACAAAGGCGCCAAGATCCTTCCCGGGCGCGCGGACGTATTTGGCCAAGCCGACATCATCGTGCAGCTCCTTTGTTATGGTTCCAACGACGTCACGGGGCAAGCTGATCTTCCTCTCATGCGCCGCGGCCAGTTTGTTATCGGTTTTCTGCGGCCTCTCGGATCGGCCGACGTGCTTCAGCAAATTGCAGCTACCGGAGTAACTTCGTTTGCGGTGGAACTGATGCCGCGGACCACGCGTGCTCAGAGTATGGATGCGCTTTCGTCGATGGCCACTCTTTGCGGGTATAAAGCAGTACTGCTCGCGGCTGTGACGTTACCGAAGATTTTGCCGATGCTCACAACTGCAGCGGGAACAATCACCCCGGCACGACTGTTCGTGATTGGTGCGGGAGTTGCAGGATTGCAAGCGATTGCCACAGCACGGCGGCTCGGGGCTGTGGTCTCGGCTTATGACATGCGGCCTGCGTCGAAGGAACAAGTCCAGAGCTTAGGAGGGCGATTCGTGGAGCTGCCTATCGAAGCTCAGAACGCACAAGACGCCCGCGGATACGGGACGGCCCAGGACGAAAACTTCTATGCGAAGCAACGCGAATTGCTTACCCGTGCTGTCGCCGAAAATGACGTAGTCATCACCACCGCCGTTGTGCCCGGGAAAAAAGCTCCCGTCTTGATTACGGCAGACATGGTGAAACAGATGGCGCCGGGATCGGTGATCGTGGATTTGGCCGCCGAACGCGGCGGCAACTGTGAATTGACCCGAGCGGGCGAAGTGGTGAACGCGCACGGGATTACCATCATTGGGCGAATCAATCTGGCCAGCCAGGTTCCTTATCACGCGAGCCAAATGTATGCGCGGAATCTCACGGCTTTTCTGACCTATCTAGCGAAAGACGGCCAACTTCAGCTCAATGCAAACGATGAGATCGTCCGGGAAACTTTGTTAACCCGCGATGGCGAAATCGTAAATGCGCGCGTGCGGGAATTCTTCAAGTTGCCGGCACTTGCAGTTAGCAGCCAGTAGTTGGGAATCAGTACTCAAAATGCAAAGGGAGCAAACATGCCACCGGATTTTATTTCGAATTTGTATGTTTTTATCCTGGCCGGGTTTGTGGGCTTTGAAGTAATCCGACGGGTTTCTCCGCTGCTCCACACGCCGTTGATGTCCTTGACCAATGCCTTGGATGCGATCGTCGTGGTTGCCGCCATCATCATCGCTGGAAGGCATGGCACGCGGCTCACAACCACGCTGGGCGCCATTGCTGTGGCGGCTTCCTTCAGTAATATGGTGGGCGGTTTTCTGATTACCGACCGCATGCTGCGCATGTTCAAATCCCGCGGACCAAAGAAATCATGACCGAACTGGCGCTGCAGCAGTATCTCGATTTCGCCTACATCGTCGCGGTGGTTCTCTTCATCCTTTCCCTGAAATTCCTGAGTTCGCCGTTGAGTGCGCGCTGGGGTGTCTTGGCTGGAGAAATCGGGGCGGCTTTGGCGGTCGTGGTCACGCTGCTCAACCCCGAGGTGGAACAGTACAAATGGGTTCTCATCACCCTGATCATCGGAGCCGGGATTGGCGTACCCCTGGGCCTGGTGCACATGACTGCGGTGCCGCAACGAACCGCGTTGAGCCACGCTTTTGGGGCGCTTTCGGCCGCCATGATCGGCATCGCAGAGTATTACGTGGGGACCGCCCCCACCCGGTTTGAAATGGGTGAGATCGCGCTGGAGGTGATTATTGGATCACTCACGTTTACGGGTAGCCTGATTGCAGCCGGGAAGCTGCAGGAAATCTTGCCGCAGCGTCCGATCGTTTATCGTGGCCAGAACATCGTTAGCCTATCTGTTCTGGCGGGAGCGCTTGGACTCGCGGTCGCCTTGGTACTAAACCCGTCCCACTCCCTTCTGTTTCCGATCATGGTGATCGTGGCGTTGATCTTTGGCGTCATGTTGGTGACGCCCATCGGTGGCGCAGACATGCCTACCGTCATCTCGCTGCTGAATTCGTACG
>JAFAGX010000382.1 GCA_019237515.1 Acidobacteriaceae bacterium | reverse complement strand
GTCTGCTTCCACATATCGACTCGCCCGCCGAGATCGATCACTTGGTGACAGTCGCGAAATTCTGTGGTGAGCCAGCGCAAACGCTTGCGACGGAAATAGCCGCCGACCACCTCATAAATGTGGTGGACGATGCTCATCGAAGGCTCTGTAGATCACTGTAGCGCCAAAAACGGGCGAGTAAGCATCCTTATGCCATCTTTCGTCTACACTGTCCCGATATGGGGCAGCGCCTCGAGAACAAGATCGCAATCGTCACAGGAGCCGGTAGCGGGATAGGGCGTGCATGCGCAACCGCGTTTGCGCGTGAAGGCGCCAGGGTCGCACTTGTCGGCCGGCGTCGAGATCGTCTTGAGACAGTTGCACAGGAGATTGGAGATTCTGCGCTGGTCCTCGCCGCGGACCAATCCAGTTCTGATGAAATTACGCGAGTAGTTGAGCATACCGTCAGGAGTTTCGGCGGCTTAAACGTGCTGCTCAATAATGCTGGCATTCTTCACATCGGGACCGCTGAGCAGATTACGGAGAAGCAATGGGACGACACTTTCAATACCAATGTTCGCGGCCTGTGGCTGTTCTCTCGTGCGGTGCTGCCCATCATGCGCAAAGCAGGTGGCGGATCCATCATCAATATGGCTTCGGTGCTTGGGATCAATGGCGCCCGCAATCGCGCCGCGTATGCAGCATCGAAAGGGGCAGTTGTCTTACTCACCAAATGCATGGCAATTGATCACGGCCCGGAAAACATCCGCGTGAATGCGATATGCCCCTCGTTCGTGGAGACAGAGCTAACGGCCGCGGTGATAAGCCAGGCGCCAGATCCTAAGGCTGTACGCGCAGAGCGGGTTGCGGTGCATCCGATCGGCCGTTTGGGCATGGCGGAAGACATTGCCGGATTGGCCGTTTACCTGGCCGGCGATGAGTCGTCGTGGGTTACGGGCAGCACGTTTCCAGTCGATGGTGGATATCTTGCAGTCTGAGTTGGCTCCATCACATGCGCCTGTGACGTCTGTATAATCAGTTCATAGCCCTTCTGGAAAGGTGATTCCTTGAGCTCTCATATGCCTCCTCGTCCCGGCCAACCGCCGCCGGGTCCGCAACCGCTCCCGGGAGTGGAAGCCATTGTTGCCGTCGGTTCCGGTAAAGGCGGTGTTGGGAAAACCACGCTCGCCGTCAATTTGGCAATGGCACTCGCGAAATTCGGACACAAGGTAGGTCTGCTCGATGCCGACGTGTACGGCCCGAATGTGCCGCTCATGCTGGGGACCAGCGCGCAACCGAAAGTGCTCGCGGACCAGAGGATCGAACCCCTGGAGATTCATGGGTTAAAAGTGATCTCGGTGGGTTTTTTAAATCCTGGCGATAAGCCTCTGATCTGGCGCGGGCCGATGCTGCATTCCATCATGCGGCAATTTCTGGGCTCAGTGGAGTGGGGGCTGCTGGATTACCTAATTGTTGATCTGCCGCCCGGTACCGGAGATGTTGCATTATCTCTCATTCAAACTGTGCCACTTACCGGAGCAATCGTGGTTTCGACCCCGTCCGACGTTTCGTTGCAGGATGGGCGGAAAGCGATAGAGATGTTCCGGCAGATGAAAGTCGACGTGGTGGGCATGGTCGAGAACATGAGCTATTTTGTCTGCCCACATTGCCAGCACGAAATCGATATCTTTTCGCGGGGTGGAGCGGAGAAAACGGCCAGCCAGTTCGGCATCGCGTTTCTGGGGACCATTCAGCTCGATCCGGACATCCGCAAGGCTGGCGACTCGGGAAAGCCGGCTGTGCTTGAAGGCGAAGATTCCCCTCACGCGAAAGCGCTATTCGAGTTTGCCCGTAAGGTGATGACGCGTGTGGATGAGATCAAATCGAGCGCTTCGGAGAACGTGATCCAAATTCAATAGGTGTCCCGCTGTCGCTAGTCGGCGAGGACTCTCGCAAAAACTGCGCGATCGACGTTTCCGCCCGTGATTACTAAGCCGACGCGCTTGCCCTTCAGATCCTCTTTCTTTTTGAGCGCTGCGGCCAGGCCGGCTGCGCCAGCGCCCTCAGCAACGTTATGAGTGTCGGTAAATAAAATTTTCATGGCATCCCGAAGTTGATCTTCGCTCACTTGGACGATGTGATCGACATTCTCCAGGATGACTTCCAGTGACGCATCGTCGGGAACGCGGCATGCCATTCCATCTCCGAGCTGAGTAGTAACCGGAGCAGAAATTTTTCGGCCAGCTTCAAAAGACAATGCGTAGGCAGGCGCGCCTTCGGCAACCACACCCACGATTTTCGTTTTAAGACCGAGGCCATTGCGAACTGCCGTGCAAGCACAGATTCCTGAGCCCTGCCCGACGGGCACGTACACGATATCGATGTTTGAAGCGGCGGAGAAAAACTCCAGCCAGTAGGTGGCCACACCCTTCGCGATATTGGGATGATACGGCGGAATAAAATGCCAGCCGTGCTCGCTCGCCAGCTGCGCGGCGTGTTCTTTGGATTCCTGAAAGTCATCACCGAATTCGATGAGATCCGCGCCCTGTGCTCGCATGGCGGCATTCTTCTCTGGACTGTTGCCGCGTGGAACTACAATGTGCGCCCCTACGTTGAACCGGCGAGCAGCCAGGGCAACGGATTGTCCGTGATTCCCTCGGGTCGCTGTCACGAGTCCAGTGATCTGGTTCGGCTGCGAAAATAATTCGGCGGCATAGACCACTGCGGTGCGGGCTTTAAAGGCGGCAATGGGCGTGTGGTTCTCGTGCTTGACCCATACTTCCGTTCCCAGTCGCTGGCACAGCAGTGGCCAAACGATCTGTGGCGTCGGCTGCATCAACGAGTAGACCAGCTGTTGTGCCTTCCTGATTTCCTCGATTGTCGGCAAGATCGCCGATATCGTCTGCTGAGTGATCATGATTTCCGTTACCCCCAACTCGCCTGATCGGTTTCTGTATTGTACGGTAGCGTGGTCCTCGTCGGTGCTCTTGATGACGGTGATGCTTGGTGGTTCGTTATGCAATTCAAACCATAGAGAGCAGAGGAATAGAGACCTCAACCACCAAACAAACCAGGGTAGTAGTTCTGGTTTGCGAGCTAGGTAAGCGGATTGAAGCGGCTGAGCCGGTAGCGCGGAAGAGGGTTCTTTTCCTGGAGGACAAGCTCGCTGACCATTTCTCCAACCGCCGGGCCGTGTTTGAATCCGTGGCCGGATCCGCCGCCAACAATCCACACGTTGTCACCGCGAGGATGGCGATCGATGATGAAGTCATGATCGGGAGTGTTTTCGTACTGGCAAACCCGGCTCTCGATCAACGGAGCATTCTTCATCCCCGGAAACCGGAACGCGATGTAGTCTCGGGCTCGCTGGAGCGCTTCGGCTGTGATGGTTCGATCGCCGCAAGTGGGATCGAAGTCGCAGCCGCGAGTGTCATCGGCGACTTTGAAGCCGCGGCCGTTGCTGGCGGGGATGCCATACCAGAAGCGTTCCCGGTTGTCTCCCCAGACCGGCAAGTTAGGTTCTGAGTAGAGCGAGTCTCCTGGTGGCGGACCGAAGAAGAAGAGCTCCTGCCTGGTGGCTGTAATTTTCTCACCGATTGTTTCCGGAAAGAGCGTTCCGAGCCATGGACCACAGGCAAAGACGTATTTGTCGGCTACGAGCTTTGTGCCGTCAGAAAGCTTCAAGCCTTCCTTACATCCGCTTTCCAAGGTTTCTTCAGGTAAAACAGAAGCTGTTTGAAACGTTCCGCCTTCATCTATGAACCCGTTCACCACAATCTGGCAGGCGACACGCGCACCAAGGAAGCCGGATTCGGGCTCGTAGATTCCCCAATGTACGCCTTCAAAGTTTACTTGCGGCCAGCGCCTGGCCATCTCGTCGGCCGAAAGCTCCTCGAATCGCATTCCGGCCTCACGCAGTGATGGCAAAGACCCGCGCTCGAAATCATCGTTCCCAGCCGCCATCCACAAAACTCCAGTGTGGTGAAAAAGCTGAGTACACCAGCGCTGCTGGTGCTCTTTCCATAACTGCAGCGCACGAACTGCCATGCGGGTATATGGCTGATTCGGACCATAGCTGCCGCGGATAATTCGCGTCTCTCCGCCCGATGACGCGCGCGAGTTGCCGGCTCCCCAGGCGTCCAGCAGAGTCACGCGGGCTCCGCCACGCAATAGAAAAAGCGCGGTCCAGCCGCCGAAAGCTCCGGCGCCAATCACGGCTATGTGAGTTTTGGCGGGCACGTTCGCTTGAAAAGATACCAGACACTTCTGATCCCAACATGGAATTAGCATTCTTGGTGCATGAGTGCTAATCCTTGACAGGCGCGTTGAAGGTTCCTAAAATCCCGCTAGGGGCGTGTTGAATCTTTTAATATAAGTGTTGCATCTAAAGAACTTAGATTAGCTTTAGGGGCTGCTGCCCGCTAACTTGCCGCAGATTGATACGAGTAAATGATATGCCGTCAGGAACCCAAATTGGCGACCGCGAGCGTGAGATCCTCACCGCCATCGTCGAGACGTTTATTGCGACGGGTGAGCCGGTCGGTTCGCGCACGTTGGCACGGGGCAGCAGAGAAGGCCTGAGCCCGGCGACCATCCGAAACGTAATGTCCGATCTGGCGGATGCGGGATATTTGGAGCAGCCCCACACTTCGGCCGGTCGTGTGCCCAGCCCCGAGGCTTATCGCTACTACGTCGAGCAGCTTACCGGAAGTGCGCGGATTTCCAGCGAAGACGAGGGCATCATACAAGACACGCTTCACGGCATCACCGACGTGCAGGAGTTTATGGAACGAACTTCGCACGTTCTGTCGCTCATCTCGAAAAACGTGGGAGTTGCGGTGGCGCTCGGTGGTCCCAAGAACGCGCTTGAGCATGTGTATTTCTCCCGTCTCGGGGATCAGAAAGTTCTGGCGGTTGTGGTTACCAAGTCTGGATTAGTCCGCGACCGGGTGCTGCGTCTCGATATTGCGCAGGCAGATCTCGACATGGCCAGCCGATATCTAAACGAGAACTTCCGGGGCTGGACTATTGATGCGATGCGCACAGAATTGGCTCGGCGGCTCGAACAGGAACGCGGTGAGTATGATCGCCTGATGCAATCGGTCGAGCAACTCTATCGGCGCGGTGCATTGGCTGACGAGGGTACGCAAGCTGTGTATGTCGAGGGTGCGGCGAACTTGGTTGCCGGCGAACAAGATCGGAAGCGATTGCAGGAATTGCTTCAAACGCTGGAAGAAAAGCAAAAGGTAGTGCAACTGCTGAACGCGTATTTGGACACTAAGCAGGAAGCCGTGCGCGTAGTGATCGGGTTGGATCAGGCGTTGCCTTCAATGCGGAACTTCGTTCTGATCGGCGCGCCGGCGCGCGTCGGCGGAGAAGTCATGGGTTCTTTGGCCGTTCTGGGACCGACGCGCCTGGATTATCAGCATACGATCAGCGCCGTCTCCTACATCGCGCGGCTCTTCGACAAAATTTTGAACGAATCGGAATGACGTTATGCCAAGAACGAATGGGAAATCGGAAGTAGAACCACAGGAATTGGACACGGAACACGAACTACCACCTTCAGAAGATCGCGCGGACGATGAGCCATCCCTGGTAGAGGCTGGCCAGGCTCGTGCGGGTACCGAAAATGTAGAACTACAAAGGGTCAAGGCAGAACGTGACACTTTGCTGGACCGCCTGGCCCGCTTGCAGGCGGATTTCGAGAACGCCCGTAAGCGGGCCAACCGTGAGCAGCAAGAGTTTCGTGATTATGCGTTAGCTGACGCGATTAAGACTCTGCTGCCGACATTGGACAGTTTTGAACGCGCATTGCAGTCGAGCCGCGAACAATCAGATCTTCGCAGCGGCGTTGAACTGATCTACAAACAATTGCAGGATGCGTTAGCTAAATTGGGCCTTCGCGCGATCCCCGCAAAAGGGGAGCGATTCGATCCGCATCTCCACGAAGCGATCGAGATGGTCGAAACCACGCAAGCGCCAGATCATCAAATAGTGGAAGAGTTGCAGCGTGGTTATAAGCTGAAAGATCGCCTACTGCGCCCTGCGATGGTCAAGGTGGCGAGCAACTCAAAGCGTTGATCATGATCAGTTCTCTTGAGCAGTGCGCAGGACCACGAAGTAAATTACTATTCTGAAGGGCTCAAAACAATTCCGGCCAGCAACGTAAAACGCGATTATTACGAAGTGCTCGGAGTGGCTCGCGAGGCTTCCGAGCAGGAGATCAAGAGCGCATACCGCAAATTGGCGCTGCAGTACCATCCGGACCGCAATCCAAACAATCCCGACGCGGAAGAGAAATTCAAGGAATGCAGCGAGGCATACGCCATTTTGGCGGATGCTGACAAGCGCGCTGCCTACGACCGTTATGGCCACGCCGCGGTGAGTGGCGCCGGGGCGGCAGGATACGATCCGACTGTTTTCCAGGATTTCAGCGAGATCTTCGGAGATTTCTTCGGCTTTGGAGACCTGTTCGGAGGCGGTGGACGTCGCCGTAGCCGCGCTCAGCGTGGCGCCGACCTCCGCGAAGACATCAGCCTTGCATTCGAGGAGGCGGTGTTCGGAAAAGAGACGCAAGTCAATGTTCGCCGTCATGAAACCTGCGAGGAGTGCCGAGGTTCAGGTGCCGCAGCGGGCAAGAGCCCAGTTAGTTGCCGTTCATGCGGCGGGCGGGGGCAGGTGCGCTACCAACAGGGTTTTTTTACTATGGCGCGCACATGCCCAACGTGTCAGGGGGCCGGGAGCGTCATTACCGATCCGTGTGCAAAGTGCAAGGGCGAAGGCCGGGTCCTGCGGCAACGCGTGGTGGATGCGAAAATTCCCGCAGGCGTGGAAGATGGCACGCGGATTCGCTTCACTGGCTTAGGAGAAGCTGGACCGTTTGGAGGGCCCGCAGGTGATCTTTATCTGGTGCTTCACGTCAAGGAGCACCCGTTTTTTGAGCGCGAAGGCACTGATCTGCATTGCGTGATTCCGATTTCATTCACGCAAGCGGCATTAGGGACAGAGATTGAGGTTCCTACCCTGGACGGCGAGTACAACCTCAAAGTTCCGGAAGGCGTGCAATCCGGTACTACCATGCGGGTGCGTGGCAAGGGAGTGCCGGTTTTGAATGGTCACGGAAAGGGTGATCTGTTCGTGGAGCTTCGAGTCCAAACCCCTACCAAACTCAACAAGCGTCAGCGCGAAGTGCTGCAAGAGCTGGAAGCCAGCGTAAAGGTCGAGAACAAACCGCAACGCCGAACATTAATCGGAAAAGTCAAAGACATCTTCAGTTGATCCTTCCAACCTTTTCTGGGTGCTCTGAGTCCTCTGTGGTTAAATTCTTTCATGACGCGCCGCCGTTGGATCGCCGATGAAGTCTCGGGAAATCGCGCGGTTCTGCTAGGCTCACATGCCGAACACCTGGCTCGTGTGCTTCGCGCGTGCATCGGGCAGGAATTTGACATCTCCACAGGTAATCAAGTTCGTCGCGGGCGCATTGTCAGCGTATCGCCCGAGCGGGTTGAATTTGAATTAGGCGAGGGAGTATCCGCAAGCGATGCACTTCCAGTGACGCTTGCGCTTTCTATCTTTAAATTCGATCGCATGGAGTGGGCGATCGAAAAATGCACGGAGTTGGGCGCCGCGCGAATTGTTCCGGTAATCGCGCGCCGGACGGAATCGCACTTGGCGGCGGCCGCCAGTAAGCGTGTGGAGCGCTGGCGGCGAATCGGGCGCGAAGCAGCTCAACAGTGCCGACGCGTGTCGGTGCCAGAGATATCGGATCCCATGAGATTCAAAGATGTCTCTGCGCTGTCCGGAAGCACACGAATTGTTCTTTCTGAAGTAGAAAGGCAACGGAGTTTGAAGAACGCGTTGCAGGCCTCAAGCAAGGATGATCTTGTGCTTGCGTTTGGACCAGAAGGCGGCTGGACGCAGGAAGAACTTCAAACCTTTCAGGAGGCGGGGTGGATTTCAGCATCTCTCGGCCACACGATTCTTCGGGCCGAAACCGCAGCGATTGCCGCCATGGCAATTGTGGCCGCGGAATTCGCGTAAATCGCAACTGCACCTTTTCCGGCGGTACATTCTGATCATATCCTCAGCGCTCTCTGCTATGCTCCTCCTCAATGGCCACAAAGCCGTCTCCTGCCCATACCTTCGAGCCTGACGAACGCCAGCAGCAGGCCATCGAGCATGTTCATGGGCCGATGCTGGTAGTGGCTGGCGCCGGCACCGGTAAAACAACGGTTCTCATTCAGCGGATCGTCAGACTGATTAGCGACGGATATGCCCGTTCCGACGAAATCCTGGCGCTCACCTATACGGACAATGCCGCGGCCGAAATGCGCCAACGGATCCAGGCCGAACTGCGTGGAACCAGTTCACGCCTGCAGTTCTGCACTTTTCACGCCTATTGCAACAATCTTCTCATCCGAAGCGGCAAGCAGTTCGGTGTGCTCGATGACAAGGACCTCTGGATTTTCTTGCGCAAGCGCATCCGTGAATTGCGCCTGAACTATTTCACCCGCGCGGCTAACGTGAGCAAATTCCTGGATGACCTGCTTGATTTTATTCGCCGTTGCTATGACGAACTAGTCGGGCCAGAAAGGTATGCCGGCTACGTTCGCCGTCTTGAGCGGGGGGAATTGCCGATTCCGCGGGTATGCAAATCCAAAGATACTGAAACCTTGAGCGACGAAGAGGTGCTTGGCCGTTGTCGCGAAATCGCAAGCGTGTTTGCAAAGGTCGAAGAAATGCTGGCGGCAGACAATCTCGGCACCTTCGGCCACATGATCACTCGCGCTTACGATCTTTTGAGAAATGACTCTGACCTCTTGGCGCGAGAACGCGAGCATGCGCGTTTCATTCTGGTGGACGAGTTTCAGGACGCGAATTTTGCCCAAATCAAAGTCCTTCAACTGCTGGCTGGTGAAGAGCGAAATATTTTCGCTGTGGGAGATCCCGACCAGGCCATCTACCGTTTTCGCGGGGCATCCAGCGCGGCATTTGCCCTTTTTGGGCATATGTTTCCTGCTGCACGTCCTGTGGTTCTGGAGAAGAACCGGCGATCGACCTCCCCGATTCTCAAATGCGCATTCGCTCTGATCTCAAGAAACCCTGAAGCTTTTAGTGGCAAATCTGCAGATCTCACATATAGGCGTTCGCCGCTGATTTCTGCACGGGAAGAAGAAGCTAAAAAACACGGACGAAAGCTCGAAACCGTGCCGGTGGAAGTCGTGTTGTTTGCTGGTTCGGGCAAAGACCAGGAGTCGAGCGACATAGTTTCTGTTCTGCGGCAGCGCCAGCGGCAGCTACGCTGTAAGTGGAGCGACTTTGCGGTGCTCTATCGGCAGCATCTTCATCGCGACGAATTGGTCGAGCAATTGGCGGAGAACGGAATTCCATACACGATTGAAAGCATGGATGTGACGGAAACGGCCGATGCTCGCGACCTGTTTGCCTGCATCGGCGCGGTGGTTTCTGGCAGCGATGACGCGAGTCTATTGCGAGTCGCCGCCTTGCCGCAATTTTGCATCGATGGTGAAAAGCTGCGCGGTGCAATCCGCTCTCTTCCCCGCGAAACGCAACATGGAGGCGTGGCTTCGGTCTTAGCTGATATCGAGGGCGGGCCTGCAGTATTGAAGACATTGCAGGAAGTTCGAGATGAAATCGCGCGAACTGCGTGCAAAAGTCGTACTGCTCTCGAAATCATCGTTCGCACCTTCCGCCTGAATCGCGCCTCACCGGCGGTAGCCGCAATTCTGGAATTCGTCCGCAGGTGGGAAGAAAAGCCCGTTGTCAAAACGAAAGAGCTTGCCGAACTGCTGGAGTACCTGGACTATTTCCGGGAAGCGCGAGGCGCAATTCCCTTAGACACCCCCGACCAGGATGCCGTGCGATTCATGACAGCGCATGCCGCCAAGGGCTTGGAATTCAAACATGTATTTTTGCTGCGGGCGAATTCTGGTTCGTTTCCCGCCTCTTATAGAGAGTCGCTGGTTGAATTCCCCCGCGAATTGCGCGATCCCGATTCCCTGCGTCCGGAAGATGACCGTTCGCTGAATGATCAGGAGGAGCGCCGGTTGTTTTACGTAGCTATGACGCGCGCCCGCGACACATTGGCGATCTATGCCAAGCGTGGCACCGGGAAAAAAGATCCCACTCCGGCAGGGTATCTGCGGGACCTGCTAAAAGATTCCACCCTCAAACCAGTCTTGTGTGAGCGCCCGGCGCGCGGATTTCAGACTGACCTTTTCGCGCAGGCCACTGCCGGTTCGACGACCCTGAGCCAATGGGTGGAACTGCCGCCAGCGTCTGATTTAAGCATTAGACTGAGCGCAAGTGCGGTGCAAAGCTACGAGACGTGTCCCCTGCAGTTCAAACTCGAGCGGGAATGGAAGATTCCAGGGGAAGTGCCGGCCGCTATGCAATACGGCGCATCAATGCACCGCGTTCTGCGGACCTACTATGACTCGGTACGTTTCGGGCGAACCATGAGCGATGATGCCTTGCTCGATTATTTCCGCAGCGATCTTCGCGACGCCCACGTTACGGATTCCTATCAGCACGAGCTCTATGAGACCCAGGGCATCGCTCAGTTGCGAGAGTTCCTGGCGAGTCGTCGCACGAGCGCGGCAGCAGATGTTGTTCACACCGAGGAGTTCTTCGAGATCAAAGTTGGCGAGACAACGATCGTTGGCCGAATCGACCGGATGGACAAGACCGTCGACGGGAAGATCGCGATCACAGACTACAAGACTGGCAAGCCTCAATCGCAGGAAGATGCCGACGAAAGCCTGCAGCTGTCGATCTACGCTTTAGCCGCGCGCAGCAAGTGGGGTTATGCAATTGGTCGGCTCGCATTCCACAATCTGGAAGACAACAATTGCGTGGTTACCCGGCGGGACGATGTGCAACTGCAAGAAGCCAAGCTGAAGGTCGAGGAGGTTGCGGCCAGGATTGCAGCCGGTGATTTTGAGCCGACACCAGGATTCCATTGCCGTTTGTGCGCCTATCACACGCTTTGTCCGGCAACAGAGAAACGCTTGTATTCGATTGCGAGCGCAAAAGCGAATTGAAAACCCCGCAAAAAAACTTTAGGGGACGCTCCTCGCGTCCCCCTTTTTTCCTTGCTGAAGGCTCTTAGTGCTTCTTGGCCTTCTTTGCTTTCTTCTTGGTTGCCATTAACTATTCTCCCTTTCCATTCTTCATGGATAGCAACGATGCTCTGTTGCAACTGATTGAAATCTAGAGTTAATAAAAAGTGATGTCAAGGAAAAAATGCAGTTGAGCACGCGCAGGAAAACGCACGAAGGTCACCTTGCGAAAATATCGGAGCAGAAATTTTTTCCTTCCGCTGCAAATATTCGGCGGAGTCGCACGACCACCAGGCCGTGAACACGGCTTCGCCCGCCATAAGCGAGAGTTCATTGCTGGCCCAAGTCCGTTCAACCTTTTTTAGCGACGCACATCTATAATTTGAGCAGGCGAAATGCGGCAAAGGAGCAAGGAATGGCTGATTTCGAGGATGTGGTCATTATTTCCGGATGTCGAACTCCGGTCGGAAAATTTCAGGGGAGCCTTTCAGAATTGAGCGCTCCGCAATTGGGCGCAATCGTGGTGCGGGAAGCTGTCAAGCGCGCCAATCTGGACCCCAAGCAGGTCGACGAGTGCATCATGGGCAATGTGGTTTCAGCTGGTCTTGGTCAGAACCCCGCGCGGCAGGCAGCGATCTTCGGCGGATTGCCGCCCGAAGTGGGCGCCATGACTGTCAATAAAGTTTGCGGGTCGGGGCTGAAGGCAGTCGCACTTGCAGCGCAAGCGATTCAAACGGAGAACAGCAG
>JAFAGX010000416.1 GCA_019237515.1 Acidobacteriaceae bacterium | reverse complement strand
CGATTTCCGCTGGTATAAGTGCAAGAGCTGCTCAGGCTTTCCGCTGCCGTTTCCCTATCAGGTACATTGAGACGAACTTTCTTGACAGTAGCGCCGATATGGTGGTACAGCTGTCAGACCACAACGTTCGTCTCTGCCCAGAGAGAGCAAGAGCGTTGCTGCCAAACAACTTAAGGGTTGTCGCACACTCCAACTCGGGGAGGATCCGCTCATGCGTCCTGCTATCAAGGCGATTTGGGGCTTCGCATCTATCGTTGCCCTGGCGCTACTTTCTACGTATCTGCCGGCGCAAACCTACACCGGTCGAATCCTTGGCAATGTAACCGACCAGAGCGGCGCCTCCATCGCCGGCGCTAACGTGACCATTACGGATGTGCAGCGCGGCATCACCCGAACCCTCGCCACCGATGCGTCTGGCTTTTATGTGGCTCCGGATCTATCTCCGGGCACCTACACTGTGAGAGTTGAGGCTAAGGGATTCAAGAGCGTGCAGAAGGTAAACATTCCTGTTGAGGTTGCTAAGGATGCGCGCATTGATTTCGGTCTGCAACCCGGACAAGTTTCCGAGATGATTGAGGTTTCCGGAGAAGTGCCGTTGGTCGACGCGACGTCCTCCACACTTGGCGGCACGCTCAGCAACAAAGAAATCAATGATCTTCCCTTAAATGGGCGGAACTATCAGAACTTGCTGCAACTGCGCCCCGGCGTTACTCGCTATCCTGGTGGCGGATTCTCGACTACCAGCGCAAACGGTCTGCGCGCTGAGGACAATGCATACCTGATCGATGGCCTTTACAACACCGAACCTTTTTCCGGACAGGGTGTCATTAACGGCTCGGGAATTGTTGGTGACTCGGCGACCATTCTCCCGATTGACTCTATCCAGGAATTTAACGTTCAACAGAATCCTCCGGCAGAATACGGTTGGAAGCCGGGAGCCATCGTCAACGTGGGGTTGAAGTCAGGCACTAACACCTTGCACGGGAGCGCATTCGCTTTCGGCCGGGATGGTGTGCTGGACGCGCGCAACTACTTCAACACGCCTCCCGCCGCCAAGGTCGATCGCAGCCTCGAGCAATTTGGGACAAGTCTGGGCGGGGCGATCATCAAGGACAAACTCTTTTTCTTCGGATCGTACGAGGGTCAGCGCTACGACATTGGAAATACCTACAGCGTCACCACACCGTCCATGGTGCCGTTCCAACTCGCTGCCGGAAGTCCAGCGAACTGCACGTCTCCGCTTCTCGCGACGGCTGATTGCGGCGGCAGTATTCCTAATGCGGTTCGCGATCTCTTATTGAACGGCGTGCCGATCAGCCCCGTGAGCCTGAAGCTGTCCGGCTGCAATGTGGCCGGTGCTGGTATCACTGCGAACGTTACCTGCAACGGCTCCGGTTTTCCGATCAATAACAATCCAAGCATCAACTTCATTCAGGGATTCCCGAACGTAGCAAACACTGATGATGCAGTCGGCAAGGTGGACTATCATTTCAATGCTCAAAACACGGTGAGCGGCACGTATTTCTTCGGAAACAATTCGGGAACGGCCGAAGACTTCCCTGAACTGCAGACGCAATGGCGTTCCAAAATACACACGCGCGCGCAAGTTGGTGGGGGCAGCTGGATTTGGACTCCAAACGCACGCTGGGTAAATGAAGCTCGGGTCGGCTATAGCCGTTTATACCAGCCGACCTTGCCGGGGGACCTCAATACGCCGGCTTCGGCTTACGGACTCAACACGGGGGTGAGCGGTCCTTTTACGGGAGGTTTGCCGCGCATTGGATTCGCCGGCGCGTTCGTTCCCGGTCTGGGTGCATTCAAATGGCCGAAATTTCAGGGCCCGGACACTCTGACTCAGTTTATCGATCACATCTCGTACACGGCCGGCACGCATTCGCTGAAGTTCGGTGGAGAAGTGCGGCGGGACGGAGTCAGCGGCGGCGCTTTTGGGAACGCTCGAGGCAGCATCACTTTTCTCGGTGGCGTTGCGATAGCGGCAGGAGCTGGTTCAACCGCGTTGGAAGATTTTATGGCGGGATTTCCCTTTAAGGCCTCGGTGCAGGTTGGCGATCCGACTCGTCAAATTCACGATTGGGCTTACGGAGCGTTCTTTCAGGACGATTGGCGCGTCACCCGAAATTTCACCCTAAATTACGGCGTGCGCTACGAGTTCAGTACGGTGATCAAGGAAGCTCACAACCGCCTCGCGAATTTTGATCCCAATTCTCCAACTGGATTGATTCAAGTAGGCATCAACGGAGTCGGGTCTCCTTATAACTCCGATCCCAAGAATCTTGCACCTCGCCTGGGCTTTGCCTGGGACGTTACGGGCAAAGGCGACACAGTGGTTCGGGGCGGCGGCAGCCTGATGTATGAAGTCGTGAATTGGGAAACGTTTCTCGCCTTCAACAACAGTTACGGACTCACTAACATTCCCACGGGAGCCATTATTTCAGGTACCGGAACTGCTAATCCGAAGACTGCCGGAGGGACGATCACGGCGGGCAATCTGGCAATTCCGCCGACGCTTCCCCAGTGGGACACCGGCGCTCCTCTCTACGGGAAAAACGTCAGTAGCAGCACGATCACCTGCGATCCTGTCGCGGCAGCTCCCTGCCCCATCATGAGCGTGGTGAAGAACCTGTCGACTCCGTATGTTGCGACTTACAGTCTTAACGTGCAGCACGCGTTTAGTCCGACTCTTTCGCTGGAAATTGGATACGTAGGGAATCACGGAACAAATCTTGTCGGTATCCGGGACATAAACCAGGAGGCGCTCAACAGCAACTCGCAGGCGACTCGGCCCTACAATGCGAAATTCCCCTGGCTCAGTAACATCTTCCAGATGGGAAACTTCTACAAGTCGAACTACAACGGGCTGCAGGCCACGTTGACCTCGCGAAATTTTCACGGACTCAGCATGGTGCTGGGATACACCTACTCGCATTCGCTGGATGATGTCAGCGCGAACTGGGACTTCGGGGCCGGATATGGCTTGCCGCAGAATTCCTTCGACGTTGCGCGTGAGTACGCGAACAGCGACTTCGACATCCGGCATCGCTTTACGGCTTCTCTGACCTATGCGATTCCGGGGAGAAAAGGTTTTGGCCAGTTATTCGAGGGCTGGGAAATTAACACGATCGCAACTCTTGCCAGCGCGCAGCCTTGGGGTGTGATCGATCTAACCGATGGTTTTGCCGGGATTGGTGGCCTTCCCGTCAGCCCGCCGCAAGCCACCCCACAGCGTTGGGACTTTTTTGGCAATCCCTCCGATTTCAAGTCGGGGCCGACAACCATTCCGTGTTTCGGCTTTGGAAACTCCGCCTGTGCGCCCGCTATTCCGGCTGCGTGTACGAGCGCCGCCTCATCGCTTGGCATAACCGCGCTCGCCGGTTGTTATGCGAAAGGCAACTCTGTCATGATTCCACCTCCTGCAGGGCAGTTTGGCACCATGGGACGCAACATCTTCCCGGATTCTGGTTTTCGCAACCTGGATTTCTCGTTGGCCAAGAACTTCCATTTCGGCGAGCGGCTACACGCCCAGTTCCGAGCCGAGTTCTTTAACATATTCAATCACCCTAATTTCGCGAATCCTTATGGCGGACAGAACGGCTTCGGCCTCAATGATCCAGGAGCACTTGGCACATTCGGTTGCGGATGCGTCACACCGGACGTCGCCGCGGCAAACCCGGCAATCGGCTCCGGGGGACCGCGCTCGGTTCAACTCGGTCTGAAGTTTCTTTTCTAGTCAAATGCTCGAACCAGCGGGCTGGAAAAGACTTCCAGCCCTTTCCTTCGAGCAATTCCGCGGCGCGTTCCCAGCTGAAGAAATGGTCGCAAGAATCTCAATCGCGATTGTCGCAATCATGGGCATAAGCCTCTTGGGCCAGACTGACCAACATCACGAGCGCACGATCGAGGAAATCAAGACGGAAGCAATCAAGCGGGCCGAGAACGGCATGTATCCGCTGATCGGGCTTGATCCTGCCGATGTTCGCGAAGGCTTTGCGTCGGTCCACAGCAAAGACAAAGACGAATGGGCCGCGGCTTTCATGGCGGTCGGCGACAAATACATGTCGGAAGCGAAACAACTGCAAGCGACGGATCCTGCCAAGGCCAATGCCGACTATGTGCGGGCGTGGCGGCTTTATTCATTTGGAAAATGGCCGATACCGGCATCGCCGAAGAAGCAAGAGTCATACGAAAAGGCGATTCAAGCTTTCCTGGCGCACACTCGCTTTTGGGACCCGCCGCTCGAAGTGGTTCACATTCCGTTTGAGAATTCCGAAATCATCGGCTACTTGCGATTGCCAAAAGACAGAAAAGCTCCAGTTTCGCTGGTGATCGCCGTGAACGGGCTCGATAGCCGAAAAGAAGATGTATCGGAAACTTTTTCGGCAATCACGTCCAGCGGGATCGGATTCCTCGCGGTCGATGGTCCGGGCACTGGGCAGTCTCCGGTGAAAGCAAGCCCCAATGCCGACCGCATGCTTTCGCGCGTGATTGATTATGCGCAATCGCGCCCGGAAATCGATAAGAACCGGTTAGCAATCCACGGAGTCAGCTGGGGCGCATATTGGGCGACGAAGTTGGCAATCGTGGAGCGTGCCCGGCTGCGCGGAGCCAGCGCGCAATCGCCGCCGATTGACGAATTCTTCTCGAAGGATTTTCTTACAAACTCTCTATTAGGAAATCGCGAATATTTATTCGATCAGGTTCCCGCACTGATGAATATTTTCGATGGCGTAACCAACGAAGACGAACTTGCTGCTGCATTAGAAAAGATGTCGTTGATAAAACAAGGCCTGCTCGGGAAACCGATGGCGCCCATGCTCGTGATCGCCGGCGTCAAGGATACGCAAGTTCCAATTTCCGATATTTACCTGTTGCTCAGTAAAGGGGACACGCCGAAGGATGCATGGATTAATCCGTCAGGTGGTCATTTAGGTCGGCAAGTAAAAGTATGGCCTGATCCGGTGATCTTCAGGCAAGTGATTGTCCCATGGCTGGTGCGCAATCTAGCCCCGCCTAATGGGTCGACGAGCTAGCATTGTGGTATTCTGGTCAGACCACTATACCTCGCGTTGCTTAGTGGCCTTCAAATTGGGGTTAATTGCAGATGTATAAAGCAGTTCGCACATCACGCCTCTACGAACAGATCGTTCAGCAGATTGAGGATTCAATCCTGAAGGGATCGCTTAAGCCCGGCGACCAACTTCCTGCTGAACGCGAACTTGCCCAGCGATTCGGCGTGAGTAGAACTGCCGTTCGCGAGGCAGTGAAAGCTCTGCGCGAGAAAGGATTGGTGGAGGCCTACTCGGGGCGAGGAACATTTATCACCAATGGAACGACTCAAGCCATGCGTCAATCGATCGACTGGATGATGAAAGTTGGGCAGCAGGATGGGCTTCCATATCTTGTCGAAATGCGGGCGGTCGTTGAACCGGAGATTGCCGCACTCGCGGCAACGCGCATAGAGGAGCAGCATCTCGCCGCCATGCGGGAGGCCTTCAAGGTGATGGACCGTTCTCGAGAAGATCCCGCTGCTTTCATTGAAGCCGACCTCGATTTCCATCTTTCGCTCGCAGAGGCGGTGGCGAATCCACTGATTCTTTCTTTGATCGATTCTATTGTCGGGCTTCTGCGCGAACAGAGAATGAGAATCTTCTACGTCGAAGGCGGCCCCGAGCGGGGACAGTATCACCACAAACGACTTCTGGATGCAATTGAACAGCACGACGCGGAAAAGGCCCGTGCCGCGATGCGCGCACATTTACTGCAGGTTCGCGAGGATTCAAAATCCAGCGAATCACAACCTTTGCTGAAAAACACCCTTGTAGCCGGAGACTAAATGGCAAACCTTGGCTTTGTCGGTCTCGGGACCATGGGCGGGCAGATGGTCAGTCGCCTGCTCAGCAAAGGCCACGCAGTTACCGGCTACAACCGTACGCGCTCAAAAGCCCAATGGTTGATCGATAAGGGAATGCGGTGGGCGGACACCCCGCGCGCGGTCGCTGCCGCCGCGGATGTGACATTCGCAATGGTCACGAACTCGGCCGCGTTGACCGCAATCATGGAGGGTCCCGATGGGTTGCTGGCAGGTCTCGGTGCAGGCAAGGTCTTTTCCGATATCAGCACGGTCAGCCCGAATGTCAGCCGCGGGTTCGCGGCCAAGGTTCGCGAAAAGGGTGCTGACATGCTGGACTCGCCAGTTTCTGGCAGCGTCATCACTCTACAGGAAGGCAAGCTTTCGGTGATGGTTGCAGGCCGCCGCGAATCGTTCGAACGCATCAAGCCAATTCTGCAAGACATTGGGCCGAAAGTGACCTATGTCGGGGATAACGGCCTGGCATTGGTGTTGAAAATTGCCGTGAACCTGAACCTCGCCGTGCAGATGATGGCTTTTTCGGAAGGCGTTCTGTTGGCAGAAAAAAGCGGGATTGCAAGACAGACGGCAGTCGAAGTCTTTACTCACAGTGCCGTGGCCTCTCCCATGGTTCAGTATCGCGGGCCTTTCGTTCTGCAGCAGCCCGCAGAAGCCTGGTTCGACGTGAACATGATGCAGAAGGACATGCTGTTGGCGCTAGATCTTGGTCGACAGTTGGACATACCTCTACCCACAACTGCGGTAAGCAATGAATTCCTCACCGCTGCTCGCGGAATGGGTTTGGCGAAGCTGGATTTTGCATGCGTGTTCGATGTTCTGGCCGCGATGTCAGGAATCACAACTGGTAACGCAAGCAAATGACGATAGCTGCAAACCAGCCGATGACAAATTCGGCGATCGATGTCGAGCAGTGGCTGCGAATGTATCGCCAGATGGTGCGTATTCGTGTTTTTGAAGAGCATGTCAACGAGTTGTACACGCGTGCTCTGATGCCTGGATTGGCGCACTTATACATCGGCGAAGAAGGGGTCGCCGTGGGAGTCTGCGAAACGCTGCGTAATGACGACTACATCACCAGCACGCATCGCGGACATGGACATTGTCTGGCGAAGGGCGCGTCTCCGGATCGCATGTTTGCCGAATTGCTCGGCAAGGAAGCGGGATATTGCCGCGGCAAAGGGGGGTCGATGCACATTGCGGATCCGGATACCGGAAATCTGGGTGCTAACGCCATCGTTGCGGGAAGCGTAGGAATCGCAACCGGCGCTGCCCTCTCGGCCAAGCGTCTAGGAACTGAACGCGTTGCGGTTTGCTTTTTCGGCGAAGGCGCACTCGGGCAGGGTGTCCTCTACGAAGTCATGAACATTGCTCAACTAGGCAAGTTCCCCGTTATCTATGTTTGCGAAAACAATCTTTACACGGAGTACACGCACTACACGGAAACCACCGCCGGCGACATCGCTGCGCGCCCGGCCTCGTTTGGATTGCAGACCGAAACTGTCGACGGACAGGACGTTCGCGCAGTGTATGCAGCATCGAAGAAGCTGATCGATCGGGCGCGCCACGGTGAGGGCCCGGCTTTCCTATTGTGCAATACCTATCGCTATCACGGACATCATGTCGGCGACATTAATCGCGAATACTACCGGTCGAAATCAGAAGAGCAACAGTGGAAAAGCGATCGTGATCCAATCAAATCGCTCTCTGACTGGCTGAAGAGCGAGGGCGCAGCCGAACCCGAGGCTTTCGTTCGCATTCAGTCCGAAGTTGAATCTGAAATGGAAACCGCCGTCAAGTTTGCCGTGAATGCACCATATCCCGCTCCCGAGGAAGTGGATCAGGATGTCTACGCCTGAGGCTAGCCCTCGAGAACTGACGTTTGCTCAGGCGATCCGCGAGGCGCTCGCAGAAGAAATGCGCCGGGATTCGCGCGTCTGTATTTTTGGCGAAGACGTCGCTGAAGCGGGCACACCATTCAAAGTTCTTTCCGGACTCGTCGAAGAGTTTGGGACGGAGCGCGTGCTTGATACGCCAATATCCGAGGCGGGTTTTACAGGTATCGGCGTTGGCGCTGCCATGACGGGGCTTCGACCTGTAGTGGATATCATGTTCGGTGATTTCATTACGCTAACCATGGATCAGATGGTCAACCAAGCGGCGAAAGTCCATTACATGTCCGGCGGAAAGTGGAAAGTTCCGATGGTGATGCGGACTACGCTCGGCGCGACTCGACGCTCGGCAGCACAGCATTCGCAATCTTTGCATGCGTGGTTCAGTCACGTTCCCGGGCTAAAGGTCGTGCTCCCATCGACGCCTTACGATGCCAAGGGACTGCTCAAAAGTGCAATTCGTGACGAGAATCCGGTTGTCTTTTTCGAAGACAAGATGATGTACAAGCTGAAAGGGCCCGTTCCCGCGGAGGAATACACAATTCCCCTCGGCGTTGCGGATGTGAAGCGGGTTGGCAATGATATCACCATCGTAGCCACCAGCAGTATGGTGCAAGTCGCACTCGCCGCTGCAGTATTACTTGAGGAAAGCGGAATTAGCGCAGAGGTCATCGATCCCCGCACCACGTGGCCGCTCGACGAAAAGACGATCGTGGAATCGGTGCGCAAGACTTCTCGCGCCATCGTGGTTGACGAAGGCTATGAGCGCTACGGAGTAACAGCCGAAATCGCGGCTGTAATTGCGGAGGGAGCTTTTTACGATTTGGACGCGCCGGTCACGCGCATGGGTGCGATGCACGTGCCGATCCCCTTTTCTCCTCCGCTCGAAGATATGACTGTACCGACGGAAAAGTCAGTCATGGAGATGGCCCGGAAGCTTTGCGGCAAGGACTAAGAATTTAACAATCTTGTGCGTGATTTTTGTCATCCTGAGTGGCTGTTAGGCTGCGAAGGATCTATGCGTTTAACAACCAACTACATAGATCCTTCGCTTCGCTCAGGATGACAATCGAAAGCGAAGATAAGGCGCGGGAGGTGCTTATGGCATTGCCAACTCATGGAACCTTGGCAGTCGATTGGGAGCAGCGAATCGATTTTGACCGCCTGCGCCGGGAACGTCTTGCCCGCGCAAA
>JAFAGX010000014.1 GCA_019237515.1 Acidobacteriaceae bacterium | reverse complement strand
GATCGCGCGGTCAGAAGCGCGTCGAGCCAAGGCCTGGGATGATTCGGTTTGGAAAGCGGTCAGGGAACCTCCCTGCTGGTGCGGTTCGGGCGGAACAACGACAGCTTGTCCATTGGCAAGTACAGCAGCACCAGGAGTTGTTTCCGGATCACCGGCGCGAAGATGACGTTCCGGATGATGCGAGAACTCGCCTTTCAGCAAGCGTTCCGCATCAGCCGCTGTGACCCAATGGCCTTGTTTTGTAATTCCGATGGGCACAACCTCATACTTGTTTTTGTCCATTGCATTGAAAACAGAAGCGGCAGAAAGCAACGAAACTTCGTGTTCGCCGCTGCGCCCGCCAAATAAGATGCCCACCCGAAGCTTTTTCATGACAGCTTAGTCTGGACGGCGACGCGCGCGACGTCAATTAACGGGTATGATCTCTCCGGAGCCGGGACAATGGACCGCAGAAGAGCATTGGTCGCAATTGGATCCGCAGGAATAGGATTACTGGCTACGAGGCTAGCGATAGGGGAACCAGGGATGGCAGCAAACGATCAGCTAAGTTCGGCGTTAGCCCGCTTCAGCGAGAAGTCACGTCAGAGGATTTTGCAAGTTGTTTCTGCACCAGACTTCAGCGGACAGTTGCCAGCCGCGCAAGTAAAAGCAGTTTGCGAAGCTGAGCAGCTAACGGCAGATGAAGTGATGCTCGCCTTGTTGCCACTTGCCCGGACGTACTCGCGCCCTCCAATTTCGAACTATCAGGTCGGAACCGTAGTTCGAGGTGCCGAAGGCGATTGTTACCTGGGAGCAAATCTGGAGATTCCTGGGCAGCCGCTGGGATTCTCGGTCCATGGAGAACAGTCGGCGTTGTCGAACGCTTACATGCACGGGGAGCGGGGGGTTTTGGCGATTGCCGTTACCGCTGCACCGTGCGGACACTGCCGGCAATTCATGAATGAGCTAGCACCCGAGATTCAGATTTTGGTTCAGGGAAAACCAGCAGCCAGCCTCTCGACGTTATTGCCCGGCGCTTTCGGGCCCAAGGATCTCGGCGTCACAGATTTGCCGTTTCCTGTGAGAGACATCAATCTGCAATTGGATAATGCCGGGTTGGATGAATTGAGCAGAGCAGCTCTGGAGGCAGCCCGCAAATCGTACGCACCATATACAAAAGCGTATTCCGGGTTAGCAATTCGCGTCCAATCCGGCCGGATATTCAAAGGTGCTTATATTGAAAACGCTGCCTATAACCCCAGCTTGCCACCGCTGCAGGCGGCATTATCAGCTCTAGTGCTCGCGGGAGGAGATTTTTCAGAGATCGCCGCGGTTGTGCTTGTTGAGAAAACTGGCGCTCCAATCAGCCAGAAGAGCGTCGCCGAAGCGGCTTTAGGCGCCATAGCGCCTAAAGTAAAAATGCAAACGGGTACGGCAAGATCCTAGACTTCCTGTTATTCCGAACAGCTTTAGCTGTGAGGAATCTGCTTTCTTGAACAGACGCAGATCATCGGGAATATCACAAGACTGATTTACAAGATCTTTTTCCCGAACGCCGATAGCGCCAGCTCGACTGCCAGATCCGCCGTGCGGTTGTGCTCGTCGATCACAGGATTCACCTCGACGATTTCCATGCTCAACATGCGGCCGTGATCGGCGATGATTTCCATTGCCAAATGGGCTTCGCGATAAGTTGCACCGCCGCGCACCGGGGTTCCGACGCCAGGGGCGTCCTCGGGATCGACCCAATCCATATCGAGAGAAACATGGTAGCCCGCAGTGCCTCGTCCCGCCATGCGCAAAGCTTCTTCCATCACTGTTCGCATGCCACGCTCATCGATATCGCGCATGGTGAAGACCTCGATTCCGGCACGATGAACGTGTTCTTTCTCAATGACGTCGATATCACGGACGCCAACCAGAACGCAATTCTCGGGCTGGACTTTTGGAGAAAAATTGAAGATATTAGCCAATTCCGGCGGGCCTAGACCCATGATGGCGGCGAGCGGCATCCCATGGACATTACCGCTGGGAGAGCTCTCAGGCGTGTTGATGTCGGTGTGCGCGTCGATCCAGATCACGCCGATTTTCTGATGATTGCGACGGTAAAATTCCGCCACACCGGCTACCGTGCCCGCTCCCATAGAATGGTCGCCCCCTAAGCAGAGCGGCACCATCCCAGCTTCGAGGGTCTTTAGAACAAGCTCGCCATGCTTCGTGCAGGTGGCGGTGATCTCTTTCAGATATTTCGCGTTGGCGTGGCCCTCTTTTTTCTGCTCGGGAATGGCGACCGCAATGTTGCCACCATCTTCCACCACATGCCCGAGGGCTTCGAGACGCGCTTCCAATCCAGCCACACGTACCGCCGATGGCCCCATGTCGACACCGCGCCGCGATTGGCCGAGATCGAGGGGAACACCTATAACGCGAATCTTTTTAGGAGCAATGCTGGAGATGGGCGGGGATGTCGTGGTCATGGTCTGAAAGAATAAACCACAGAGAGCACAGAGTCCGAAACCTCGGCATTTGATTTACGGATACAGCCGGTACAGCATACGCGGGAATGGGATTGTCTCGCGGACGTGCTCAAGACCGCAAATCCAGGCCACCACGCGTTCAATTCCCATCCCAAAGCCAGAGTGCGG
>JAFAGX010000681.1 GCA_019237515.1 Acidobacteriaceae bacterium | reverse complement strand
ACATGCGCGTAGATTACTCGATGTTCGAAGGCATCACGGTGACCGGGATGCCACATATCGTCATTTCGCGCGGTGAGGTCATGATCGAAGGCGACAAGTTTCTCGGAAGACCAGGTCGTGGCCAATTCGTTAAGCGTGCGACGTATGCTGGAGTCTGAGGAAACGCCGATGAAACCACGCACGGCTCCAGTGGGAGGATCCGCGATGTATGGGACTTTATGTTTATTCGTACTTGTTCTGGCTATTGGCCCACAGCTAAACGCGCTTCAGCTCAAAATTCTAACCAATCACCTGGGGTATGAAAGCGCTGGCCCGAAACACGCGGTCATTCTGGGCAAAGCAAGCGACAAGGTCACAGCTTGCGATTTGAAGAATTACTCCGACAATCAGAAAGCAATGACCGTGCCTGCACAAGCGGTCGGCCCGGTGAAGAAATGGCGCGACTGGTACTTCTGGACGGCTGACTTCGATTCATTCCAGACGGAAGGTGAATATTATCTCGATTGCGCGAGTAGCAGTGGTCCCGTCCGCTCATTCCCATTTCACGTGCAGCATTTGATATTGGAGCGCAATACGTTGTCCGACGTTATCTACTACTTCAAAGACGAGCGCAGTTCGGGGCGGTTGGATGAGGCTGATCGGCACCTACATTTTGACGGTACGAAGCATGGCATAGTCGACGCGCATGGAGGCTGGTGGGATGCGACCGGCGACTACGGCAAGCACCTGTCGCATTTATCTTTCTCCACCTACTTCAATCCGCAGCAGATTCCGCTGGCTGTTTACTCCTTGCTGAAGAGCTACGAGCAGCTCAAAGCTCGAGGTGCGTCGGAGTTCGCGCGCTACGAAGACCGTTTGCTCGACGAGGCTGATTTCGGCGCGGATTATCTCGTTCGCGTTAAAGTTCCGTCCGGTTCCTTCTACCGCTCAATCTCCACCGGTGGCGTGAAGCAGGTTCCCGAGGAGCGCAGAGTGGCGGGCGAGATGAAACGCTTTGGAATCTACCAATCCAGTTCACAGGAACCGCGGGACATGGTGGAACAAGCGAATAGTGATCTGGAGTATGAGGTGAGTTATCGGTCGGGAGGCGGGGTCGCGATCGCCGCTCTGGCAATGGCAAGCACGCATCCAGAATATGGCGAGTACCACAAATCCGACTACCTCAAAGCGGCCGAAGACGCATTCGATTTCCTGGAGAAGAATAATTCCAAGCTGCTGAACGACGGCAAGGAAAACATCCTTGACGATTATTGCTCCCTAACTGCTGCCACCGAACTCTACCGGGCAACGAAGAAAGATGTGTATACGATAGCCGCTGATCGGCGCGCGAAAAACCTTATGGCACGACTCATGTCGAGCGGGAATTATCACGATTACTGGCGGGCTGACGACCATGATCGACCATTCTTTCACGCCTCTGACGCCGGATTTCCGGCAGTGAGCCAGCTCTACTATTCTGAAATTGCGGACCCGGATACAAAAGCCGAAGTGCTCGCGACCGTCAAAAGATCGCTCACTTTTGAACTGAACACGACCGCTGAGGCAACGAATCCTTTCGGATATGCGCGTGAGTTAGTCCAGGACAAGACCGGCAATCGCCGCACGAGTTTCTTCTTTCCTCACAATTCCGATGCAGCCCCCTGGTGGCAAGGCGAGAATGGCCGATTGACTTCGCTCGCGGCGGCAGCACGGTTAGGCGCAGTGCACTTCAAAGACGATTCACGGTTCTACACCGGCTTGCAGCGCTATGCGGCTAATCAACTCAATTGGATTCTTGGCGAGAATCCGTTTGACACATCGATGCTCTATGGAGTGGGCCGCAATAATCCACAATATATGTTTTTTGATTCCTGGGAATTTACCAATGCTCCGGGCGGAATTTCTAACGGGATTACGAGTGGGTTTCACGACGAAGACGACATCGATTTCAATCTGACCTACAAGCAAACTGGTGCTGATAACGACTGGCGATGGCAGGAGCAATGGTTGCCCCATGCGGCTTGGTACCTGCTGGCAGTGTCATCCCCCAATAACAGCTCCCAGTAGCTTTACTTTCACGCGGTGAGACAAACTCAGAATTGGCTTGACAATTGCCTTGATTGGCTTCTAATAAATCGTTTTAATAAACCGGATTCGCTACCAGGGATGAAGGTTCGAAACAGCAGAGTTACCAAAGCCATCTGTGTTGTAGTGTTGCTGCAGGCGGCGGCCGTGGCGTTCCTCGGCCAGACTTTTGCGCAGAGTTCCCCAATCGTCACCACCATCCACGTGGATACCGCCCATGTCATCAAGAAATTTGATGCGGACCGCGCGCTGGGCACTTCCATAGACATTCTTCGCCCCGGAGAATTGGAGAAAGTCTACAGCGAAGTGAATCTGCGAGAAGCACTCTCGGCTGGTTGGGGACCAATCACCTACCGGCAGAACACTGAATTGCAAGGTGCGGCATGGCATTGGAATCCAAACGGCACATGGACTGACCCTGCGCATCAGAGCGGGTATTTTACAGGCAGCTCCGAGCCGCGAGAATTCATTCGGGATTCGTATGGATATCCGCTGCCGCATCGTGGCAACACTCAAGGAGATGGCCGCTCGAGGAGCAAATACTCCCGGATCGCCGACGGCGATCCCAATACATATTGGAAAAGCAATCCATATCTCACTCACCAGTACACAGGCGAGGACGATGCGCTGCATCCGCAGTGGGTCATGATTGACCTTGGTGCAATTGAAAAGATCGACACGCTCCGAATTGCGTGGGCTAATCCATACGCGGTCAATTACGAAGTGCAGTATTGGAACAGCGAAAAAGAACCGTTAAGCAATCCGACCGCCGGGTCCTGGATCGCGTTCTATAACGGAATCGTGTCCGACGGCAAAGGCGCGACGGAGACTCTCAAGCTTTCCGCCGACGTAGTTCCCGCACGATACCTGCGCATCTGGATGATGAAATCCTCGAACACCTCGGAAACCCGTGATGGTGATCCACGTAGTTCAGCCGGATATGCAATTCGCGAAGTGTACGTCGGCAACCTGAATGACGAAGGACAATTCGTCGATTTGGTGAAGCACACTCCTGATCAAAACCAGACCGTGACATTTGCATCGTCAGTTGACCCATGGCATTCCGCTTCGGATTTGGCCCTGGAGGCAGGAGACCAGACGGGATTCGATCTGTTCTACACCAGCGGAATCACAAAGAAGTTGCCGGCGATGATACCGATTGCGATGCTCTACAGCACTCCGGAAGATGCTGCGGCAGAAATCGCATACATCAAGAAACGTGGCTATCCGATCTCTTACATCGAAATGGGCGAAGAGCCGGACGGCCAGAAAATGCTGCCCGAGGACTACGGCGCGCTCTATCTGCAATTCGCCAGTGCAATACACAAGATTGATCCAAATCTCAAGCTTGGCGGGCCGGTGTTCGAAGGTGTCAACGAAGACATTTTAGTCTGGCCTGACAATCGCGGCCGCGCGTCGTGGCTGGGCCGCTTCCTCGATTACTTGCGAGAACACGGACGCATTTCTGATCTCTCCTTTGTGTCCTTCGAGCACTATCCGTTTCCACCGTGCGAGATCACCTGGTCCGACTTGTACCGCGAGCCTGAACTGACGCGGGGCATCCTGAAAATCTGGCGGGATGACGGGGTGCCGGCAGACGTTCCGCTAATGAACACCGAGAGCAATGTCTC
>JAFAGX010000641.1 GCA_019237515.1 Acidobacteriaceae bacterium | reverse complement strand
CATGTAGATGCAGTTGGACGGGATGCTGAGGCCAGTAGCCTTTCCAATAATTGTTCAGATTGATTTGCATCGTTTCATACATCTGGCCGACGCTGTCAGCGAACAAATCCTGGATGCGGGTATCTTTTGTGAAGGAAATATGCGGTCCCTGGTCGAAGATGAACCCGCTGTCGCGGAATGAAGCCGTGTGGCCACCATGGTAGCCGTTTTTGTCGTACATCGTAGGCGTAATGTCTTCTTGATGAAACTTGTAGGCCGCCCCGAAACCGGCCATTCCGCTTCCCAGAATCACAATATTCGGCATGAAAAACAGCTCCTCCTCAGTCTTTACTTGTCAATACCTGCAAAAGGCTCGTACGGGCGCTCAACCTACGACCACCGGCGTAAGCTGACCGTTTTCAACTTGAGACCCGGCACCTTCCTGTGGCCAGCGGGCGTTCTGGTCGCGCCAAAGCGTTTCGGCCAGCCGTCCACGCGGGGAATCAACGTCTGCGAATGAGATCACAGCATCTTTGGGAATATCTCGCCGCAAGACGCATCCTTCCGACAACGCGATGGGCAAAGCATCCACAGCTCGGGCTGCGGCGCGATTGTCGATCAGCCCGTAAGTGCAAAATCCTCCGACCCCATCAAGACGCTCGCCGGCTTTCAAGTCGCGCTTGGCCATACTAAGCACTTCGCAGACGGGTCCGGCCAATGGGGCAACCGTCGGATCGCGAAGGATCACGGCGCGACCGATCGTGGACGGAATCTGTATATGCGGCAGATGGAACGGTGTGTAGAAGACGAAAAATGGTCCATCACCCAGCCTGTAATAAGTGAGTTGCGCCCTCTTAAGCGGCGAGTCCTCATGAACAATGACGAAAGCCCCGGTGAGCGGGGCCGCGCCGACGGTGTAATCGACCAGACCGGTGCTGAGCATTTGTTCTGCGGGCAGCAGGTTCGCGATTTCGCGCACATACTTGCATGCCGGGCCATACATACCACGGCGTCCCACATGAAAGCCGGTAGCATTGGAAACAACCGTAGTTTCCATCGACAGCTTCGTCGAATCCGCAAAAGAAGTGACCTTGCGAACATCCTGATCGTATTTTGCCGCGAAGCCTTGCTGCGTTTCGGGCGTGCGATAGTGGTCCACCATACCCTTGATATTGCCCGCGGCTACGGTACGGAGTCCGAGGGTCCGGAGGTATCGCAACAGAGTCATAGCTACGCCAGGCTCGTCGCCATCCGTGTGCGTAACCACTACTCCGGCGGAATCGGCCTTTGCCTTGATAATAGGGCCAATCAGTGAATCCAGTTCCGCATTCACCAACACCACGTGCTTTCCATAATCGAACGCCTGCAGGACAACATGAGCCGCCGCTTCGACCGTGCCGGTCACTTCCACCACAATGTCCACCGCATCGCAGGTGGTCACTACCGAAGGGTCATCCGTCAGCACGGGCAATCCGCGGTCGATGATTGCTTCGGCCTGCCGTGCCGACTCAGCGCGCTGCCATTCCTCGAATCCCGCTTCCCGGAAAGCGCGTTCAGCATGCGTTGGCGTCCGGTTGCAGATCGCCACCAGCCGCATGCCAGGTACCGGAGTTCCCAGTTGCAAGGCAATGGCGCGGCCGGTAGCGCCGGCCCCGATCATGCCAACGCGGATTGGCTTGCCCGTTTGTTCGCGCTCGACAAGAGCGGTATCTACATTCATATCGATGTCTCCTTCAACAGAGTTTTCCCCGATGGCACCGGACCACCAGCCTGCGCCAGGGGCCAATTGCGATCTTGCTCGGAGATTGAGGTCACCGGCAACGGCCACTGGATGCCAAAGGCAGGATCATCAAATCGTACTCCACGGCATGCCTCTGGAGCATAAAAGGCGGAGGTCAGATACAGAACTTCGGAATCTCCTTCGATGCTCTGGAAACCGTGAGCGCACTGTTCAGGAACGTAGAGCATCCGCCCGTTTTCGGCCGTGAGTTCCACACTGCACCATTCGCCGTAGGAGGGCGAATCCGGCCGGAGGTCGAGCGCGACGTCAAACACTGCGCCTTGAGTGCAGCGAACCAGCTTCGCCTCGGGTGCAGGCGCGACTTGAAGGTGCATGCCCCGAATGGTGCCCTTGCGGACGCTGAACTGCATGTTCGCCTGCAGTGGCTTGAAATTTATGCCTTGCTGCTCGAACTCGCGCACACACCACGCCCGCATAAAGCGGCCACGATCATCGCGATGCGGGCTCGGATCAATGATCCAAGCGCCGGCGACTGGAGTCTTTGTAAAATGCATTCTGCTCAATCCCGTGCTCGAGTTTCTGCTTAAACTTAACCCTACTCTGCACGTCTGATTCCACCACCCTGGCGTTAGCCAGGCGTAACTAGCTGATTTTTCAAGCGCCAAGTCTGCCCAAGTCTCCTAAGATGCAAATTTCTGCACACAGTAGAGCGTCCAGAACCACAAGGTACGCGGTCACCATGGGAGGCAGTCAATTAGCTTATTGCACATTCAGTGTGAAGGTAATGGGTTGCGACGATGATGATCCTGAAACAGCCGTAACCGTTACGATGTAACTTCCCGGAGGTGTACCACCCGTGCCGCCGCCTCCCGTCGCGGACGAGTTCCCGCCGCCACATGCCCCCAAGAAAACAAGACCTAAGATGACTAAGCCCAGCAGCAAGGACCCGAGAATATTCTTCTTGCGGGGCGCTTGTATCCCGACGCTCAAAAGTGTCAATCCGGAAATCGGAAACAACAGCGCAAAGTAGATCGCACGCAGCGACCGCAGAAAGGCTTGCGGTGCTGTGGTGCCAACCGTCAGAGTAACTGGACCACTATTGTTGGCACTGCTCAGGGTTATTGAGGCGGGGGAAGCTGTGCACGATGGTGCAGGTTGCGCGCTCGTGGAAATCGCACAAGTGAAGCTTACGTTACCGGTAAAACCGTTTGCCCCCGTTAGAGTAGTCGCGAAGGTCGCAGAAGCACCGGCTTTAACGTTTACTGAAGCAGGATTGGGCGTCGAAAGCGAAAAGCTCGCTGCGGGCGTCACGGTGACAGCCACGGTACTTTGATGGCTCAATGATCCAGAGGTCCCCGTTACCGTCACCGTGTAACTCCCCGGTGGCGTAGACGCGCTGGTTTGGACTGAAACCACCGCTGAAGTCTGTGGCGGCGTGATTGCGTTTGGATTAGGCGGGAGACATGTCGGTGCTGGCGTCCCACCTGATACAGCGCAGGTGAGAGTAACGGCGCTACTGAAGCCGTTGGTTGGGGTAATCGAGACGGTAGAAGTCGCCGATGCTCCCGCTGAAACAGTTACTGGGGATGTGGCGCTGAGTGAAAAGTTTACCGTCGGCGAAGACACCACTAGAGCAACGAAAGTGTTGTGGCTAACAGAAGCGGAAGTTCCCGTAACTGTCACGTCATAAGTATTGGCCGATGTTCCCGAAGCCGTGTTGATGGTCAGGGTGCTTGTAACTGGACTCCCACCGGGTGTAACAGATGCGGGGTTGAACGAACAGCTTGCTCCAGAGGGCAAGCCAGAGCCGCAGGTCAAATTGACGGCGCTGGTGAATCCGTTCACACCACTCACGGAAACGGTGTAAGTCCCTGGGCTTCCACCTGTGACCGTCACGGTGTTGGGAGAGGCTCCAAGCATGAAGTAAGGGCTTGTCAGGCCGTATACCAGCAACTGCGCGGAAGGGTTGAAGGTCCCCAAATATACTTTGCCGTTTGCAATCGTTGGCGGATTGAACTTCGCAAAATTGGCAACGTTATCGCGCGAGGAGTTCATCTGGCTGTTCCAGAG